>CAZLIW010000128.1:0-6084 GCA_964559325.1 uncultured Halanaerobium sp.
TTTTTCCTGACGAGCAGGTAGAAAATAAGGACTTTGATTTGAATTCTGCTGGGGATCACTTAATAAACCATCTGATGTCACATTATATTAGTACTTCCTATCTTAAAAAAAGAATAAAAATATTAAAACAGACATTAAAAAATAGATCATTAATAAGCAAAAATGAGCTGCTTGCACATATGCCTGGAGAAATAAAATTGGAGGCATCTGATTCTGGATTTTATATTAAGATAATTCTGCCGGAAAAAATTAAAATTAAAGATTTTGTGGAAAGAGCCAGAAAAAATGATATTTTGCTTACCGATCAGGATAATTTTTATTTTAATAGGAAAGAAAATAACAAGTTAATTCTTTCTTATGCAGCTGTAGATGAATTTACAATTAGACAGGGGATTATCAGGTTTGCAGAAATTTTTAAAAAATTTAAATAAAAATATTTTAAAAGATCAGCATTTAAACTTATTAGCTTTAATTTGATGTTAATTTACAGTTCAAAAGAAAACCCTGTATATCACGTCTGGTAAAGAAATAACTTTAAAAATTTTAATTTTCTGGTACAATGTAATTACAGTACTGATGAAAGGAACAGACTTCAATTAGGGGGTTGTATTAATGAATGAAATTAATCTTCAGACACTAAAAGAATTGATAAGTTGTGAGGATGAGCCCTGTATATCTATTTACATGTCAACACAGTCTGTTAAAAAAGGTGAATTCACAAAACTAAAAATTGAATTTAAAAACTTAGTTCAGAAAGTAAAAGAAAAATTGAAAAAAAGATGGGAGTTTAAAGAAAGAGAGATTAAAAAAATGCTGTCTCCGATAGAAACTCTGGTGGAAGAAGTAGATTTCTGGCAGAATCAAAAGAGTGGACTGGCAGTATTTTTAAGTAAAGATACTTTTGAGTATTATAAACTACCAGTTGATTTTGCAGATAAAACACATGTAAGCAGATATTTTAATATAAAACAGCTGATTTCTGTTCTCTGGGATAATCCCGAATATTATCTTTTAGCTTTAAGTCCAAATTACAGTAAATTATATAAATGTGATAGAAGTGAAATAAATGAGCTGGAAATAAAAGACCTGCCTAAAAATATAAAAGAGTTTCTAAATCTTGATGAAGAGGCTGCTGAAACATCTTTTTCCATGAGTAAAGCAGGATCTTCTTCAATTTATCACGGTCGTGGAGGAGGAGAAGAAGATAATGAAGATCTTCTGCACTATCTGCGAAAGATCGATGAAGTAGTTAATAATCGTCTGAAAAATACAAAAGAAAAATTAATTATTACAGCAGATGACAATTTGTTTTCTCACTATCAGAATATAAACACCTATCCCCACATGTTAAATAAAAATGTTAATGGTAATCCAGAAAAAATTTCTTCTGATAAATTACACGGAAAAAGCCTGCAGTTAATAGAACCACATCTGCATGATTATACAGATGAAGTTCTAACAAAATATGGTGAGCTTAAAAACACCGATAAAAGTTCAGAAGATCTGGAAGATATAATTGAAGCTTCTTATTTTAGCAAGGTTGATACACTGCTGCTGAATAAAACAGCAGAAAAAGAAGGCTTCTTTGATAAGGATAATAATAAAGTCCAAAAAGACAACTCATATAAAGACTATGATCTTTATAATTTTGCTGCTCTTCATGTTATTAATAATGGAGGAAAGGTTTATCCTTTAAGATCAGAAGAAATGCCAGATGGAGTTGATATAGCAGCAATATACAGATATTAATATTTAGAGTATAAGTCTTAGAGAAAATAGTCTGGTTTTAATACCAGGCTATTTTTCTCATATATTTTTTAAAGATTTATTTTGTTTGAAACTGCAGAAGTTAATTTTTGTTTTTTGAAGGGAGATTTTAATGAGCTTATTATCATATTTACCTTCCGGAATAATAATTTTAAATATCATATTTATAATATTACTTATATTTTTTGAAAGAAAAGATCCAACTGTCACCTGGGCCTGGTTGCTAATTTTAACTTTGATTCCAGTGCTGGGTTTTATATTATATTTATTTATTGGATTAACCCCGAAGAAAAGAAAACATTTTTTGGAAAAACAGAGGGAAGATGATTTAAAAGAACTCAACTTTGGCTGTGAAACAGGGATTCTGGATGTAGATAAATTAGATTTTGATGATCTTGAAAAAAGTATTATTAAAGTTGGCCTCAGGTGTGAAAAGCCTTCAGTAGTAGGTTATAATAAACTTGATATTTATACAAATGGTAGAGATAAGTTTGCCGATTTATTTGAAGATATTGATAATGCAGAAAAATTTATACATGCCAGCTATTATATAATTCAGGATGATAACCTTGGTGATGAATTTATTGATCGTCTGACACAAAAAGCAGCTGAAGGCGTAGAAGTAAGACTTCTGTATGATAAGATGGGATGCAGAAATTTATCCAGGCATTCTATTCATAAACTGGAAGATGCCGGTGGTGAAGCAGTTCCATTTGCACCTTTTGTTTTAGATATGAACTACCGCAACCACAGAAAAAATGTTGTTATAGATGGTCAGATTGGATATCTCGGTGGGATAAATGTTGGAAATGAATATCTGGGTCTTTCTGAACGATTTGGTCACTGGAGAGATACTCATCTCAGGATAAAGGGAGAGAGTGTTGACAGTATGCAGTACCGCTTTTTGCTTGACTGGAATTTTGCTTCTGGAAAAGATATAAAGAGAAGTGAATATTATTTTCCAAAAAAAGAATTTACCGGAAACTCAGCTGTGCAGATTGTCAGCAGTGGACCTGATTCAAAAGAGACAGAAATCAAATCTTTGTTTCTAAAGATGATTTATGAAGCCGAAAAATCTATTTTTATACAGACACCTTATTTTATACCGGACCAGTCTATACTGGAAGCACTACAGCTTGCATCAAGATCAGGTGTTGATGTTAGGATTATGATACCGGATCGCTCTGATCACCCATTTGTATATGGGGCCAACAACTCATTTGTTGGACAGCTTCTGGAAGCAGGTGCCCGCTGCTATAATTACAGCAGAGGTTTTCTTCACAGCAAAACTATCAGTATAGACAGCAGAATTTTATCAGTGGGAACTACAAATATGGATGTGCGGAGCTTTAAACTTAACTTTGAGATAAATGCTTTTATTTATGACCGCAAAATTGCCAGAGCATATGATGAGATATTTTTTGAAGATATAGAACACTCCATAGAAATAACTGCTGAAGAGTATAAAAATAGAGGCTGGACAATGAAAGTTAGAGAATCTATATCCAGACTTTTGTCTCCTATATTATAAAATATCTTAAAAAATATTTTTATGAAGTGGGCCTATCAGTTTAGCTGAAGGCTCATTTTTTATCTCTATAGTATATTGGATAATGATTGATTTTTAAATATATGCTGCATATATTTAAAATAATCAAACACAAAAAAACACAAATTTATTATATCAATAAAGGATATATGATACATATATTGAATAAATTATATATCGAATTATTCTAAATATTCATAAATTAAAGAATATATTTTTTAAAAGGAGGGTTAGCTGTGGCGGATAATTTTTCAACTCAAAAAAATATTATTTTTGATAGATTTATAATTATTATTTCAGGAGTTTTTGTAATACTAATATCATTATTTGCAGAATTCGAAATTGTTGAACCATTAATCATATTGTTTGTTATTTATGCCAGCACTAAATATCAGAAAAAAGGTATTATTTATGCTGCTATATTTGCGGTTTTTGTACTGGGAGTTCAGGATTTATATTCTTTAGATGTTAATCTGATTGAATTTATATTTGAAGTATTTATAATCATTATAGCAGCAGTGTATGTTTTCCACAGTAAAACCTCTATAGAAAAAGTTAACGCAGAATTAAAAGAAAGATTAAAAGAATTAAAATGTTTCAATAATATATCTAAAATTTCGGAAAAAAATCATACTGATATACCTGCACTATTAACTAATATTACAGCTGAGATGCCAGCTGGATATCAGTATCCGGAAGACTGCTGTGTGTTAATAGAATATGATGGACAGGAATATATGACAGATCATTTTGAAAAAAGTGAATGGGTACAGAAAAGTGAGATTATTATTGATAATCAGATTAAAGGATATATAGAAGTATATTATACAAAAAGCCATCCTCAGGAATTTAATAATAGTCCATTTTTAAAAGAAGAATATGATTTAATAAATTTATTATCTAAAAGAATAAGCAGTATTATAAAAATGATAGAACAGGAAAATAATTTAAGAGAACAGAGAAACTTTCTAGCTATAACTTTAAACTCTATTGGTGATGGAGTTATTGTTACTGATAAAGATGGAAATATAAAAAAGCTAAATCAGGAAGCACAAAATTTAATTAAATGTAATATTGAAAAAGTTAAAGGGAAGAATGTAACAGAAATTTTTAATATAATAAATGCTAAAACAAGAAGAGCTGTTGATAGTCCAGTTAAAAAAGTGATTGAAACAGGGAAAATTGTTGGTCTGGCAAATCACACAAAATTGATAGCAAAAGATGGGACAGAATATCACATAGCTGACAGTGCATCTCCCATAAAAGATGATAGTGGAAATGTTTATGGTGTGGTATTAGTATTTAGAAATGTTACTGAAGAATATCATTTGAGAAATGAAATAAAAAATAAGGCAGAAATATTTTCAAATGCAGTTGAGGAGGCTCCTTTCCCAATAATGCTGCACAATGATAAGGGTGAAGTAATAGATGTAAATGAAGTCTGGGAAGAACTCACTGGTTATTCCAGAGAGGAAATACCAACAATTTATGCCTGGACTGAAAAAGCCTATGGTGAAAACAAAGATGCAGTTATTGATCATATAAGAAAAATTTATTCAACAAAAGATAAAATTGACAGTGGAGAATTTACGATCAGAACAAAAAGCAAAGATTTTAGAATCTGGGATTTCAAGTCTTCTAATATTGGTTTGGATGAAAGTGGGAATGCTTTATATATAAGTATGGCTATAGATATTACTCAAAGAAATATGATGGAAAAACAGATAAAAGTATTAAACCACATCTATAAAACCTTAAGTTCTATTAATCAAATTATAGTAAAAGCGGATTCTATTGAAGATTTAATTAAAAAGGCAGTAAAAACCGCAGCTAAAGTAGGTGGATATAATAAAGTGTGGATTGCAGAGTTTAATAAAAATGAAGATGAGCTGAATTTATTATCGGTTTATGGGAAAAAATGCTTGTTTTTAGAAAATAAAGATAAAATTATATTAGATTTATCAAAAGAAAATTTAAATATATATGAAAAAGCAATTAGTTATAATAGAGAAATTATAATAAATGAGGATATTGAAGCTCAATTAAAAGGAGATTACTGTGGTTCAATAGGGATATTTCCTCTTAGACTATTTGGAGAAATATGGGGGTTGGCAGTTTTTTGTTCAAATCAAAAAAAACGTTTAAATGATCAGGAAGTCAAGCTTTTAAAAGAGTTGAGTGCCGATATTTCTTTAGGTATAGAAAAAATAGATAGCAAAAAAAAGCTGCTTGAATCTGAAAAAGAATACAGGCAGCTTTTCGAAAAATCTCCAGTCGGAATATTTAAGACCACCTCCAGTGGTAAAATAAAGTTAATTAATCCTTCTATGGCAGAAATGCTTGGGTTTGATAATATAGAGGAAATTTATAACTATTATAATAATCTTGGTAGGAATCTGTATGTTGATCCTGATAAGCGTAAAAAATTTATAAATTTACTTGAAAGAAATGGTGAAGTAAGAAACTTTATTTATCAGGCATATGATAAATATAAGAATATCAAATGGATAGAGATGAATGCAAGAATCAGTTCAAAAGAAAAATTAGATGATTTTTTAATTGAAGGATTTGCATTAGATATAACTGAAAGGAAGCGGCATGAGGATAAAGCTGCATATATGAGATTTCATGATAAATTGACAGGGTTGTATAATCGAGCATATATAGAAGATATGCTGAAAAGAATTGACACGACTAGAAATCTGCCCATTAGTTTATTAATGGCTGATTTAAACAATTTAAAATATATCAATGATTCATTTGGACAT
>CAZLIW010000129.1:0-6014 GCA_964559325.1 uncultured Halanaerobium sp.
AGCTTGTATTGTAGACAATAAGCCGGAAAAACTGGAAGAAATGATCTTAAAAAATAAAGATAAAGATATAATATTGATTTCTGGAGGAAGTTCTGTTGGATTAAAAGATATGACAGTTAAAGTATTAAATAAGCTGGGCAGCCCTGGGGTTCTAGCACATGGTGTAGCTGTAAAACCTGGTAAGCCTACTATATTTGCTGTTCTGGGAAAACAGGTTGTTTTTGGACTGCCGGGTCATCCAGGCTCAAGCTGGAATGTAAGCAGCATATTTGTTAAAAAAGCAGTAGAAGAATTGCTAACAGTAGACGAAGAAAAAAATAAACTTGAAAAAAATATAAAAAAAGCTCTTTTAAGCAGAAATATTATGTCTGAAAAAGGAAGAGAACACTATTTCCCGGTAAAATTAATAGAAGAATCCGGAAAGATGAAAGCCCTTCCACTACTTGGTAAATCAGGACTGATAAGCATTCTTGCAGATGCAGATGGGGTAATCAAAGTTAAGATGAATACAGAAGGTCTTAATAAAGGTGATCTGGTAGATGTCGAATTATTTTAGATAAAGAAGAAATAATTAAAATCTAAAAACTTGACTATCGGTCAGAAATTTGATATAACTTTATTAGATTATCCTGAGGAAGGTGAGAATTTTGCGAAAAGCTACAATTGCTGGTATGGGGAAATACCTGCCAGAAAAAGAAATGACAAATAAAGATCTAGAAAAAATTGTGGACACAAATGATGAGTGGATAAAGTCAAGAACTGGAATAGAAAAAAGAAGAATAGCAGCAGATGATGTACCATCATCTGAACTTGGTTTAAAAGCTGCCAAAGAAGCTCTAAAAAATGCAGAACTGGATGCAGAAGATCTGGATTTGGTTCTGGTGGCTACTGTAACACCGGATATGCCTTTTCCTGCTACTGCATGTATTATACAGGAAAAACTTGGAGCTAATAAAGCTGCAGCTTTTGATCTGGAAGCAGGCTGTTCAGGATTTGTATATGGAATAAGTGTGGCCAGCCAGTTTATAGAAACAGGAATGTATGATAATATACTGGTTATTGGTACAGAAACCCTTTCTAAAATAGTAAACTGGGAAGATCGAACAACCTGTGTTCTTTTTGGTGATGGAGCGGGTGCTGCTGTTTTAAAGCCGACAGAAAAAGGTGGTATTCTTGCATCACATTTAGGGTCTGATGGATCTGGAGAAGATGCATTATATGTTCCAGCAGGAGGATCACAAAAACCTGCTACAGAAGAAACAGTTAAAAATAATGAACACTACTTAGTTATGGAAGGTAATAGGGTATTTAAATTTGCTGTAAAGACAATGAGTAAAGCGTCTCTAAAAGTTTTAAAACAGGCCGGACTAAAAAAAGAAGATATTGATCTTCTGATACCACATCAGGCAAATACGCGGATCATAGATTCTTCTGCAAAAAGATTAAAACTGGAAAGTGATAAGGTTTATGTTAATCTACCAGAATACGGAAATACATCTGGAGCATCTGTGCCAATTGCACTGGCAGAAGCTGCAGAAAAAGGGCTAATTAAAAATGGAGATATAGTATTGCTGGTTGCTTTTGGTGCCGGTTTAACATGGGCATCAGCAGTTATGGAGTGGAATGATCTCAAAGGATAAAGTACTGGAGGTTCTAAAATGAGTAAAGAATTAGTTTTTTTGTTTTCAGGTCAGGGTTCACAGTATGTAGAAATGGGAAAAGAATTATACAATAAGTACTCATCTGCTGCAGAAATAATGGATCAGGCTGTTGAAATTCTGGATTTTGATATTAAAGATTTGATCTTTAATGGACCTGAAGAAGAATTAAATAATACCAAAAACACACAACCTGCTATATATATAGTTAGTGCTATGGTGAATAAAGTTCTTGCTGATGAAGGAATATTTCCTTCTGCGGCAGCAGGACACAGTCTGGGAGAATACAGTGCACTTTCATCTGCAGGAGTAATTTCATTTACTGATGGACTAAAACTGGTCCGCCGCAGAGGTGAGCTGATGGATCAGGCAGATCCAGATGGTGTTGGAACTATGGCTGCTGTAATTGGAGTTGCTGATGAAGATGTAAAATCAGTACTGTCAGAGGTAGATGGAATTTGTACTGTTGCCAATTATAATTCTCCCGGTCAGGTTGTTATTTCTGGAGAAAAAAAGGCTGTTAAATCAGCTGGAAAAATTTTAAAAGAAAAAGGAGCCAGAAAAGTAATTTCACTGCAGGTAAGTGGTGCCTTTCATTCTCCTTTAATGGAGCCTGCAAAAAAAGAGCTGAGCAGAGAAATTGAAAATACAGATTTTACTGAAGCCAAGATTCCGTTTATTGCAAATGTCACAGCATCATATCTACAGAGTGGTGCAGAGATTAAAAATGCGTTGATAAAACAGCTCAACAATAGTGTTCGCTGGGTAGAAACTATAGAAAGATTTAAAGCAGATGGTTATGAAACATATATAGAAGTTGGCCCTGGAAGAGTTTTAAAGGGTCTGATGCGCAGAATAGACAGGAATTTAACAGCATATAATGTCGAAGATGAAAAAAGTTTAAAGAAAACACTAAAAAAACTTAAATAAAATTTTATATCTGGAAGGAGATTTATAATGGGAAAAAGAGTTGTAATCACCGGTGCAGGAGTTCTGCATTCACTTGGAGATCAGATTGATGAATTTTGGGAAAATGTAGTTTCTGGGAAATCCGGTATTAGTAAAATTGAATCATTTGATACTGAAGAATATGCAAGTCAGATTGGTGCAGAGCTTAAAGATTTTTCTACCGGAAAATATATAGATAGAAAAGAATCCAAAAGAATGGCTCTTTACAGCCAGTATGCTATTATTGCATCCATGAAGGCTTTAGAACATGCCAATCTAGAGTTGGATGGAGAACTTGCTTTAGATGCAGGTGTTATCATAGGATCCGGTATTGGCGGAATAGAGGTTTTCGAAGAACAGGTAGTTAAGCTTAATAAAAGGGGCCCCAGAAGGGTAAGTCCATTTTTTATACCAATGATGATTTCCAACATGGGTGCTGGTAATGTAGCTATTTATACTGGAGCTAAAGGGCCCAATATGAATACAGTAACAGCATGTGCTTCAGGTACTACAGCTGTTGGAGAAGCATTTGAAATGATAAAAAGAGGTTCTGCCAGAGTAATGCTGGCAGGTGGAGCTGAAGCATCTATAACTCCTTCAGCACTGGCTGGTTTTTCTTCTATGAGAGCACTTTCCACCAGAAATGATGAACCGGAAAAAGCAAGTCGTCCTTTTGATAAAGATAGAGATGGTTTTGTTATCGGTGAAGGAGCCGGTGTAGTTGTTTTGGAAGAACTGGAAACAGCACTTGCAAGAGGTGCAGATATTATTGCTGAAGTTGTAGGATATGGTGCATCAGCAGATGCATATCATATAACACAGCCTGCTCCAGAAGGAGAAGGTGCAGGTAGAGCTATGAAAGCAGCAGTAAAAAGTTCCGGACTCGACCTATCAGAAATTAACTATATAAATGCTCATGGAACATCTACTCCTCTTAATGATAAATATGAATCAAATGCGGTAAAAGAACTGTTTGACAGCTCTGCAGGGGATTTGATGATTAGTTCTACAAAATCAGTAACAGGTCATCTACTGGGAGCTGCCGGCGGTGTGGAAACTATTTTAACAGCTCTGACACTTAAACATGGACTTATACCACCAACTATGAATCTGGATAATCCAGATTCAGGATGTGATCTTAATTATGTTCCAAATAAAGCTGTAGAAAAAGAAGATTTAACAGCAGCTATGTCAAATTCTTTTGGTTTTGGTGGTCAGAATGCATGTCTTGTTTTGAAAAAGTACGAAAAATAAAATTAGACTCAAATAAATTTTATATAAAGGCCGTCATTTAAATGGCGGCCTAATATTTGTAAAACTTGACTTGATTAATTTAATTAAGGTATGATTAATATTGTAAATCTCTTATAAGGAGGTACAATTTTTGAAAAAACTAATCGGCCTTAAAGTAAAAGATGTTTTTAAATTTGAAATATTCGATCAAATTAAATTGATCGCAGGAGATGGTGGTTTAAACAGAAATGTTTCTGGTGTGAAATATTATTCACTTAAAAGCAGCAAAAACATGACTGAAGATAATAATTATAATAACAAATTAGTTCTATGTGACTGTATGCAGAAAGAAAATAATCCAACATCTTTTTTAGAAGAGCTCAAAGTAATTATTATCAAAACAGCTCCGGCTGCAGTTTTTATAAAAACAGAAAGCAAAAAAGTGTTTGCTGATATTTTATCAATCTGTGATAGAAAGAATATTCCTGCTGCTTTTGTACCACTACAAATAGATAATGCAGAATTATTTGAATCTTTTACAGAAGAAATGATAAAAAGGCACAACAACTTTAAAGACAGATCACTATCTACTTTCCGCAGCCTTTTCCAGGCTATAAGTACAGACGGAAATCTTTCAAAACTTATAAATAAATTATCTGAATTTACTTCAAATCCAGTGTTTATTACTGATCAGTATAATAATATTATAGAAAAATCCGGTTTTGATTCTGATAAAACTTTAAATTCTGCACTTGAAAGTATAAAAAATAAAGATAATTTAGAAATAAGCCCTCCTAAAATATCTTTTGAAAAGATTATAATTTCCGGTCAGGAGAGAAGAAGATTTGCAGCTAAAATAAGTCATTTTGAAGAAGATAATATTTATCTTTATGTATGGGATTTTGAATCGGATTTTGATGAAATAGATAAAATCATATTTGAAATGGCTGCAGTGCTGGCAGAATTATCTTTTTTTCGTCAAAAAAGTGATAAAGAAATAAAATACAGGTATGAGAATGAAATGCTGTATGAGCTTGTAAAGGGTAAATTTAGCAGTGAAAAAGATTTTAGAGAAAATATTAAGGTTTTAAATTGGAATTTAAAAACTTCTAACAGAGTTATTTTATTTGATTTAAAAAAATTGATTTCTAACATGATAAGAAATAATAAAAAGCTGCCGAATAATTTTCAGCGTCAGCTTATAAATAATGCCTTAAATGAAGGTGAAGCTGGAACAATCAGTGGTGACCTCGGCAGATATGTTGTAGTTATATATCCTGAAGATGAAAAAAATAAAAGTAATAAAGAAAAAATTAGAGAATATGTTTCCATAATACTTGATGATTTTACTTCTCAGGAAAAAAAATTAATAACAGCAGGAGTTGGAGATGTCAGCAGTAGTTTAAAAAATATACATGAAAGTTATGAACAGGCAAAACAGTCGATAAGTGTTGCTTATAAAATTTCTGATGACAGAAGAAATATATTTTTTTATTCAGAACTGGGAGTTTACAGACTTTTGTATAATGTTGAGGAAAGTGATTTTAATTCTTTTCTGTCCAACACTATATTTTCTTTAATTGAATATGACAGAGAACATAACACAGAACTTGTAAAAACACTGAAAGTTTATTTTGATGAAAATGCTAATTTAACAAATTTATCGAAAAAAATGTATATTCACTACAATACTGCTCTCTACAGACTGCAGAGAATAGAAAAAATTACTGGTTTTAATATAAATAATGCTGAAGACAGGCTTAATCTGGAAATAGCTCTAAAGATGCTGCAGATTAAAGAAAATTTCAGAAGTATGTGAAATTAAGGAGGCAATATCGTGAAAAACAAAATAGATAATTTAAATAAAAAAAGAGAAAAGATGATGGCTGGTGGTGGAGAAAAAAGGGTTAAAAGACAGCATGATAAAGGTAAATTTACTGCTCGCGAAAGAATAGATTTACTGCTTGATGAAGATACATTTGAAGAAATAGGAATATTTGTAGAACACCACAGTACTCAGCTGGGCATGGAGGATAAAGAGGTGCCTGCAGATGGAGTAATAACAGGTCAGGGAAGAATTAATGGCCGCAGAGTTTTTGTATATGCTCAGGATTTTACAGCAATGGGTGGTTCACTTGGAGAAATGCACGCCAAAAAAATCTGGAAAGTGATGGA
>CAZLIW010000130.1:0-6000 GCA_964559325.1 uncultured Halanaerobium sp.
AAGCAGGAAATGCAGATAATACAAGATCTAAATCAGCAGATGGAGCAGGAAGCAGCAGAAAATCAGAGCAGTGTTCAGACTGAAGAACTGGAAAATGAGGATATGCTTGAAGATAAGACTCAAAATGACTCTGCAGATTCTGTAGAAGGTACAGAATCTGATTCCGAAACAACTAAATAAATTATAAAATTATAATATAAATAATAGAGGTGATTTTTAATGCAGTTTAATGCACCACGGGGGACAAATGATATTTTGCCCCCTGCTTCTTTAAAATGGCAGTATATCGAAAAGATTACAAGAGAATTGTTTGCTGATTATAATTATGAGGAGATTAGAACACCTATATTTGAATATACTGAACTATTTCAGAGAGGGATTGGTGAAGTTACAGATATAGTTGAAAAAGAAATGTATACATTTGAAGATAAAGGTGGACGAAGTATAACTCTGCGTCCTGAAGGGACTGCTTCGGTAATCCGTTCTTTTTTAGAAAACAAAATTTATGGTCAGGCACAGCCGACAAAGTATTATTATATAGGGCCAATGTTTAGATATGAAAGACCACAGTCAGGCAGATTTAGACAGTTTCATCAGCTTGGTGTGGAAGCGGTTGGTTCAAATGATCCTGCCCTGGATGCGGAAATTATATCTTTAGGTATGAGATTTTTATTAAAGTTTGGTCTGGAAGACTTGTCACTGCATCTTAATAGTGTTGGTTGCAAATCCTGCCGCCCCAAATATGTAGATGTTTTAAAAGATTATCTAATAAAAAACAGAGATCTTCTTTGTGATGATTGCAAGTCAAGAATAGAAAGAAATCCACTGAGGGTACTTGACTGTAAAAATGAAAGATGTCATTCTGTTATAAATGATGCTCCAAAAATAGTCGATCATTTGTGCGGGGAATGTGATGAACATTTTTCCAGTGTGCAGGAATATCTTGATATTTTAAAGATAGATTATAATATTAATCCTAAACTTGTTCGCGGACTTGATTATTATACAAATACTGCTTTTGAAATAAAAGATAGCAGCCTTGGTGCTCAGAACACAGTTTTTGGCGGTGGAAGATATAATGGGCTTGCTGAAGAGGTTGGAGGTAAAGACATACCTGGAATTGGATTTGCTCTTGGGATTGAAAGATTGCTTCTCTCTATTGAGGCACAAAATATAGAACTTCCAGTAGAAAAAGGTATTGACCTTTACATAACTGTTATTGGTGAAAATGCAAAAAAAGAAGCTTTTCGTCTTAATGATCTTCTTAGAAATACTGGTTTTAAAACTGATATAGATTATCTAAACAGAAGTGTCCGCAGTCAGATGAAATCAGCAGATAGGATGAATGCTGATTATACAATTATTTTAGGTGAAGATGAGCTTAAAAATGATTCTGCAACAATTAGAAATATGAAAACTGGAGATGAAAAATCGATTAAATTAAGCAGCCTAATTGAAGAAATGAAGCAGCTAGTATATGGGGAGGAAAAACAGGATGAGTGATACAATAAAAGATTTTAAAAGAACACACAGCTGTGGAGATATAAGCAGCAGAAATATTGGAGATAAAGTAATAGTAATGGGCTGGGTACAGAAAAGAAGAGACCACGGCGGTGTTATTTTTGCTGATATTAGAGATCGATCAGGTATCGTACAGGTGGTCTTTAACCCCGGTCTTGATGATGATTCTTTTACCAGAGCAGATAATCTGAGATCAGAATATGTTGTTGCCCTAAAAGGTGAAGTGGAAAAAAGGCCGGATGGGAATTTAAATCCTGATATTCCAACAGGCGAAATAGAAATAAAATGCCAGGAATTGAGAATTTTGGATAAAGCTCAAACTCCTCCAATTCAGATTGAAGACAATCTGGAAGTTGGCGAAGATTTGAGATTAAAATACAGATATCTTGATCTCCGCAGACCCAAAATGAAAAATATTATGAAGCTTAGGCATAAAATAATGAAAACGACCAGAGATTTTCTGGATAAAAATGGTTTTTGGGAAATTGAAACTCCTATTTTAACCAAAAGCACTCCTGAAGGAGCAAGAGACTATCTTGTTCCAAGCAGAGTAAATAAAGGACACTTTTTTGCACTACCTCAGTCTCCCCAAATATTTAAACAGCTGCTGATGGTTTCAGGAGTTGAAAAATATTTTCAAATTGCAAGATGTTTTCGAGATGAGGATCTAAGGGCAAATAGGCAGCCAGAGTTTACACAGATAGATCTGGAAATGTCTTTTGTTACAAAAGAAGATGTTTTTGAAATTACTGAAGGATTAATGCGCAGAGTATTTTCAGAAGCAGATATAGATCTTCCTGAAAAAATTAGAGTATTATCTTATCAGGAAGCTATAGATAGATTTGGGTCTGATAAACCGGATTTGAGATTTTCTATGGAGCTGAAAGATATTTCTGATATAGTATCTGAAAGTGATTTTAAAATTTTCAGTGGAACAGTCCAAAAAGGTGGACAGGTTAAGGGAATTAACTTTAAAGGAGGTTCAAACTCAGCGCGAAGTGTAATTGATGGATTTGAAGAATATGTAAAACTTTTTAATGCAAAAGGGCTTGCATGGATTGCACTGCGCGAAGAAGAGGTGAAATCTCCGATAGCTAAATTTCTTTCTCAAAAAGAAATTGATTCTGTTATAGAAAGAATGGATGCTAAAACAGGTGATTTACTGCTTTTTGTGGCTGATGAAAAAGATGTAGTGGCATCTGCACTTGGAAATTTAAGATTGAAAATTGCTCGTGATTATGATTTTATTCCAGAAGATGTTTATGAGTTTGGCTGGATAGTTGATTTTCCTCTTTTTGAATATGATAAAGATAGAAAACGTTATTTAGCAAAACATCATCCTTTTACTGCTCCAATTGAAGAGGATATTGATAAACTTGATGAGGATCCCTCTTCAGTACTTGCCGATGCTTATGATTTAGTATTAAATGGAGAAGAACTTGGTGGTGGAAGTATAAGAATCAATAATCGTTCACTACAGGAAAAAGTATTTTCTATTTTATCGATGGATCAGGAGGAACAGGAGGAGAAATTTGGTTTTTTGCTGAGGGCTTTTGAATATGGAACACCTCCACATGGTGGTATTGCTTTTGGAATGGACCGCCTAATGATGATTACTTCCAGGACAGATTCTATTAGAGATGTAATTGCTTTTCCAAAAACACAGCGAGCTACATCTCCATTAACAGATGCTCCTTCAAAAGTAGCTAAAGAGCAATTAGAAGAACTTGGTATTTCTATAAAACTTTAAATGCCAGAAAGCTCTTTGTGATAAGGCTTGCAGGCTATTATAATTTGTGTTAATATATTATTAAAGTGAATACATTCATCTGCTGTGTGCGTAATGATCAAAAGAAATTTTGACCAACATCAAACACATAGGGAGCCTGGTCTCTACCTGCAGCGTATAGGCCTTCTTAATTGAGAGGACATATAAACCAGGTAGGAGGGCACCCACTTGGCAGACAGGGATCAAAATTAAATGATCATACGGCACAGCGGATGACTTTTGCTAACCTATAAAGGTTAGCTTTTTTATTTTTGCAGATTTATAATATTTTTGTTATGATTTATAGGTGAGGTGATATTAATGAAACGTAAAGAAAAAATGCGAACTGAATTTCTTGATCAGAGATCAAAAATACCACTGGAAAAAATAACTAAATGGAGTGACAAAATCACCAATAAATTTTTTGAACTGGAAGCAGTAAAAAATGCAGAATCAGTGATGACATATGTTTCTTTTAGAAAAGAAGTACAGACATATAATTTAATGGAAAAGCTGCTTGATGAAGGATATATTTTATATGTTCCCTATACAATAAAAGAAAAAACTACTCTTGGCATAGCTGAAATTAATAATTTAGATAAAGATTTAAAACCTGGGGTTTTTGGAGTTAGAGAACCTCTTAAGTCTTTGCGAACAGAAATTGTTCCTGATGATTTGGATATTATTGTAGTTCCGGGAGCAGTATTTACAAAAGAAGGTTATAGAATTGGGTATGGTGGTGGTTTTTATGATGGATTTTTGGGGAAAAACGGGAAAGATAAGCTTAAAATTGCCTTTACATATGACCAATTCATATTAGATGAAATACCTGTTGAGGATCATGATATTCCGGTAGATATTATTATTACTGAAAAGGAAGTAATAGACTGCAGAAAAGAGGTGTAGTTGTTGAATCTTTTTGAAAATGCCAGAGATGATAAAGAAAATAGTCCTCTTGCATTTAGAATGCGACCCCGCAGCCTGGATGAGTTTTTTGGTCAGGAAGATATTGTTGGAGAAAATAAACTTCTTAGAAGAGCAATTAAAGCTGATAGACTTCAGTCACTTATTTTTTATGGACCTCCAGGTAGTGGCAAAACAAGTCTTGCACAAATTATTGCTTTAGAAACTAAAGCTAATTTTGTAAAATTAAATGCAGTTACTTCTGGAGTAAAAGATATTCGAGAAGTTATAAAGAAAGCAAAATCAGATAAAGACATTTACAATAAAAAAACAATTTTATTTATAGATGAAATTCATCGCTTCAATAAATCACAGCAGGATGCACTTTTACCTTCTGTAGAAAATGGCACTGTAATTATGGTGGGAGCAACAACGGAGAATCCTTATTTTGAAGTCAATTCTCCTCTACTTTCACGTTCCAGAATATTTAGATTAAATGAACTAAGTACAGATAATATCTTTTTGATTCTCAAAAATGCACTTAATGATAAAGAGAGAGGATTTGCAGATCTGGAGGTTAATATATCTAATAAAGATTTAAGATTTATCGCTGAACTTGCAGATGGTGATGCTCGAGTTGCTCTAAATACACTTGAATTAGCTGTATTAACAACTCCTCAAAACAAAAATGGAATTATAAAAATAGATAAGGATATTATTGAAGATTCTATGCAGAAAAAAATTATTAATTATGATAAAAAAGGTGACAATCATTATGATATTGTTTCTGCTTTTATAAAAAGTATGAGGGGTTCTGATCCAGATGCGGCTGTTTATTGGCTTGCAAGAATGATTGTAGCAGGAGAAGATCCAAGATTTATTGCCAGAAGAGTTGTTATTCATGCAGCAGAAGATGTAGGGTTGGCTGATCCAACAGCACTAATTCTTGCAGAGTCTGCAGCCAGAGCTGTAGAACAAATAGGTTTTCCGGAAGCCAGAATTCCTCTGGCTGAAGCTGTTATATATATTGCATCTGCTCCAAAAAGTAATTCGGTGATAAAAGCAATAGATAGTGCAGTAAATTATGTAGAAAATAATAAGCAGGGGAAAGTACCGGCTCATCTGCGTGATAGTCACTACAGTGGAGCAGAAGATCTGGGCCATGGATTGAATTATAAATATCCTCATGATTATCCTGAAAATTATTTAGAACAAGATTATCTTCCAGATAATATATCTAATAAACAATTTTATAAACCTGGATCTCTGGGGAGAGAAAAAAAGACTGCAGAATTTTTGCATTATCTGCATAATAAATATGATAAAGGTGAAAATCAAGATGTCTGAAAAAAAATTAAAACCTGCACAAAACATAGAGATTAGACATAAAGTTAAAGATAGTAAGTTTTATGCCAGTATTTTTTCTATAAATAATAGAAGTGAAGCTGAAGAAAAAATTGCAGAAATAAAGGATAAATATTCAGATGCATCTCATAATGTTTCGGCTTTTAGAGTGGAATCTAAGGCAGGAATTATAGAATATTTTCATGATGATGGTGAACCGGCAGGTTCATCCGGTCCTCCTGTACTTGAGGCTATAAAGGGTGCAGATTTAATAAATACAGTTATTGTTGTTACACGCTATTTTGGAGGAACAAAACTTGGTATTGGCGGATTAATAAGAGCTTATGGTAATTCTGCAAGAATAGCAATAAATCAAGCCGGTATTGAAGAATTAAATCAATTTTTTCTTATTTCTGTTGAAGGTAATTTTAATCAGATAGGAAATATTTTAGGACAGCTTGAAG
>CAZLIW010000131.1:0-5934 GCA_964559325.1 uncultured Halanaerobium sp.
CCCGGAATGTCATGGCCAGGGTCAGGTGAGGTCGACTCAGAATACTCCTTTTGGTCAATTCACTCAGGCAAAAGTATGCCCACGCTGTGGCGGTGAAGGTAAGATAATTTCAGAACCATGTTCAAAATGAGGTGGATCTGGAAAGATAAGAAAACAGAGAAAATTAACAGTTAATATACCGGCAGGTGTAGATACAGGAACAAGATTGAGAATGTCCGGGGAAGGACAGGCAGGAGAAAAGGGAGCACCGGCTGGAGACCTCTATATATTAATTGAGGTTGAAAATCATAAGATATTTGATAGAAAAGGTGATGATGTTTACTGTGAAGTACCCATCAGTTTTGTTCAGGCTACACTGGGAGATAAAATAAAAGTTCCCACCCTTGATGGTAAAGTGCAGTTTGATATACCGGAAGGAACTCAACCGGGTACAACATTCAGGTTGAAAAATAAAGGTATTGCTCACCTTAACCGTCATGGACGAGGAAATCAATATATAAAAGTTAAGGTAATTATACCTAAAAATCTGAATAAAGAGCAGAAAAAACTTTTAGAAGAGTTTGCAGAAATAAGTGGTGAAGAAATTAATCCGGAACATAAAGGGTTTTTAAAAAAAATAAAAGAAGTCCTTAGTGTTTAATGTAAAAATTATACTGGAGAGGATTAAGATGCACAGATTTTTTATTGAAAGTCATTACAATTCCGGGGAAACTATCACAATTTCTGGAAAAGATTATAATCATATTAAAAATTCCCTGCGCCTAAAAATAGGTGACAGGGTTGTTCTTTCTAATGGCAGGGGAAATGATATGCTGGCAGAAATTATTGATTATCCAGAAAATGAAGTTTTGCTGGAGATTATAAACAGCGAAAAATCTAAAACAGAGTCAGAATTGAAAATATTTATAGCTCAGGGTCTTCCCAAAAAGAGCAAAATGGATTTAATAGTAGAAAAAGCAACAGAAATAGGGTTTTATGGTTTAATACCATTAGAAAGCAGCCGCAGTATTGTAAAATATAATGCCAAAAAGAAAGCTAAAAAAATAGATAGATGGCAGAGAGTTGCTGAAGCTGCTGCCAAACAGTCCGGCAGAGCTGTTATACCTGATATTTTTGAATTTAGAGATCTCAAATCTCTAAAAGAATTAAAAGAACGTTTTGATCATATTATTACTTTTTGGGAGACAGAAAAAATGAGAACTTTAAAAAAATATTTTTTCCATAACAGTATTAATAACAATGATAAGATACTGATAATAATTGGTCCTGAGGGAGGATTTTCTGCTCGGGAAATTGATTATTTAGAAAATGAATTAAAGGCAGATATTCTAACACTGGGTCCGAGAATTATGAGAACAGAAACAGCCGGTATTGTTGCATTAAGCTGTATATTATATGAAAAAGGTGAATTTGGTGATAAAAATGAATAAAAAAGCAGCATTTTATACTTTAGGCTGCAGAGTAAATCAATATGAGACAGAAGCAATGATAGATCTTTTTATAGACAGTGGTTTTGAAATTGTCGATTATTCTAAATCTGCCTCTGTTTATATTATAAATAGCTGTACAGTTACAAATGAAGCTGCCAGAAAGACAAGACAGATTGCCAGAAGAGCTAAAAGAGCCAATCCTGATAGTCTGGTGGGAATTGTTGGCTGTTATACTCAGGCTTTTCCTGATGAAGTTAAATCTATTGATGAAATAGATTTTATTATGGGAAGTTCAGGTAAATCGCAAATAGTTAATAAGGTTTCTGAACTTCTTGCTGGAGCTGAAGTTGAAGCAGAAATAATGGATTATAAAGAACTTAATAATTATGAAGATCTGGAAGTAAAGCGGCTGACAAATACCACTAGAGCCAATGTAAAAATAGAGGATGGGTGTAATCAGTTCTGCAGTTATTGTATTATTCCCTATGCAAGAGGACCTGTGCGCAGTCGAAGTGAGAAATCTGTAGTTGATGAAGTTCAAAATCTCTGTAGTCAGGGAGTAAAAGAGATTATTTTAACAGGTACACATCTGGGGGCATATGGTTTTGATAGAAAAAATAAAGATGCACTGGCTGATTTGATAGAAAAACTTTTGGATATTTCTGATATAAAAAGGATTAGATTAAGTTCTATTGAAGGAACTGAAATTAGTGATAAATTAATTGCTCTTATTGCCGAAGAGGAAAGAGTTTGTCCTCATCTGCATCTTCCACTGCAGAGTGGAAGTAATAGAATTTTAAAAGCTATGAACAGACCTTATTTAAGAGAAGATTTTATTGAAACTGTAGAAAAAATCAGAAAATTAGTCCCCGATATTGCTGTCACAACAGATATTATTGTAGGTTTCCCGGGTGAAGATGATGAAAGTTTTTTTGAAACAGTTGAAGCTGTAAAAGAAGTAGAGTTCAGTAAAATTCATGTTTTTCCATTTTCGGTTCGAGAAGGAACAAAAGCTGCAGAAATGAAAAATAAATTACCGGGCGATATTATCAGCGGTTACAGTAAAAAACTTCGTGATATTAATGAAGATTTAATGTTGAAATATCAGAAAAAATTTATAAATAAAGTAAGAGAAGTTATGGTTGAGGAAGAAAGAGATCATCGAACAGGTATGCTTACAGGTTTTACTGGTAATTATCTTAAGGTCCTTTTTGCTGGCCCTGATGCTGTTCAAAACAGTCTCCTTAAGGTCAGACTTGTTGATTCGGTCGATCCACATCATGTTAAAGGAGAATTAATGAATTAGCAGGAGTTTTTCTTCTTTAATAGAATATATTTATAAGAAGCCTATGTGATATTAGAATATTTTTTTGGAGGTGAGAAGATGAAAGACTGCTTGTTCTGCAAAATTGCTGCAGGAGAAACCGATACAGATTTAATATATGAAGATGAAAAAGTTGTGGCTTTTTCTGATATCAATCCACAGGCACCGGTACATATTTTAATTGTACCCAAAAAACATATCTCAACTATTAATGATATTTCTGAAGATAATAGCGAACTGCTGGGACATGTTTATCAGACTGCAGCTGATTTAGCCGAAAAAAATAATATTGCAGAATCCGGCTATAGAATTGTCAGTAACTGTGGTGATGATGGTGGTCAGACGGTTTATCATATTCATTTCCATCTTTTTGGTGGGAGAGTAATGCAGTGGCCGCCGGGCTAAAAATATCTTTTTGTTTTTAAAGATTGGGAGTGGAAACTATGAGTGGTTTAAAAGAACGTCTTTTGGAAGATATGAAAAAAGCAATGAAAAACAAAAATAAAGAAAAACTTTCAGTGATTAGAATGACAAGATCTGAGATAAAAAATAAAGAAATAGAATTATCTAAGGAACTGGATGATCAGGAAGTTACTGCTGTTGTAGCAAAACAGGTAAAACAGATTAAAGATTCACTGGATGACTTTGCTAAATCCGGGAAAAAAGATGTAATGGACAAACTTTACAGAGAAATAGATATACTGCAGGAATATTTACCTGAACAGCTTTCTGAGACAAAAGTGGATGAGCTGATTGATGAAGTGATTGAAGAATTAGGTGCTGAATCAATGGCTGATATGGGTAAAGTAATGGGAACTATTATGCCCAAAATAAAGGGACGTGCTGATGGTGGAATGGTGAGTAAAAAAGTGAAAGAAAGATTAAATAATTAATAATTTATTTAGTCCAGGGGTAAAACCCTGGCTAAATTATTTTCCCGGAGGTGGGGAAATGACGAAAAAAATTATTTTATACTTGGTTATTATACTTATTTTGGTATCTTTACTGCCGGTTTTTAATTCTAAAACAAAGGCAGAAAATATATATTTTATCAAACTTGAAGGATCTATTGACAGCAGTCAGTATTCTTTTCTAAAAAGAGGTATTAAAGAAGCTGAAAATTCTGATGCTGATCTACTTATTATGGAAATAAATACTTTAGGTGGATATGTTAATTCTGCACTGAATATAAGAGATTTAATTATTAATTCATCTGTAAAAATTGATACTTTTGTAAATGGTAGAGCCTGGTCTGCTGGAGCACTAATAGCACTTTCAGGAGAGAAATTATATATGGCACCTGGTTCAAGTATTGGAGCAGCAGAGACCAGGCCAAAAGAGGAAAAATATATTTCTGCTTTAAGAAAAGAATTTGCTGCTACAGCTGAAAAAAGAAATAAAGACCCATTAATTGCTGAGGCAATGGTTGATGAAGATATAGTAATTGAGGATATAATTGAAAAAGGAAAACTTCTTACACTGACAGCTGAAGAAGCAGCAAAACTAAAAATTGCTGATCAAATAGTTGATTCTAAAGAGGATTTGTTTTTTGAAAAAAATATTGAAAGTTCTGAAATAAATTTTATTACTAAAAATAACATTGAAGTAGTTTCATCTGTTTTAACCAATCCAATTGTAAGCACTTTATTATTGGTGATAGGATTTTCCGGTCTAATTTTTGAGATACTTGCTCCAGGATTTGGTATTGGTGGAACAGTGGGTATTATAGCATTTTTACTATTTTTTGCCGGACACTTATTTGTAGGCAGTGCCAGTTGGGGTTTAATGCTGCTTTTCCTACTGGGAATAATTCTTATAATTCTTGAAATTTTTGTTATTCCCGGGTTTGGAGTAGCAGGAATTAGTGGCATTGCAGCAGTGATGACCAGCTTATTTTTCTTCTTTCCTGATAAAAGTATAGCTGTAAATGTACTGGCTGCTGTGGTAATCATGACAGTATTAAGTGCAGTTGTTTTAGTTAAACTGCTTGGTGTTAGTAAGTTTTGGAAAAGAATTTCTCTATCAGTCGATGCTGAAAAATATTTTTCACACAGCAGCAGGAAAGATCTGGTGGGGAAAAAGGGATTTACTATTACTCCTCTCCGACCTTCAGGTATTATAGAAATAGATTCCGAGCGGCTGGATGTTGTTAGTGAAGGTGGTTTTGTTGATAAAGAAGTACAGGTTGAAATAAGTTCTGTAACTGGCAGCAGAATAGTGGTAAAGAAAAGTAAAGAAAATGAAGAGTGATAGAATTTTAATAATAATAACTATATTATATGAGGAGGAAAAAGTATGACAGTATTTTCTGTTTTTAGTTTAGTTTTAGTTATATTATTTATTTTTGTATTCTTTTATTTTATTCCCATAGGTCTCTGGATTTCCGCAACTGCAGCAGGTGTTAAAGTCAGCTTTTTAAATTTGATTGGTATGAGGTTGAGGAGAGTTGTTCCTTCATTAATAGTTGGACCAATGATAAAATCTCATAAAGCCGGACTGGCATTGAGCAGTGATAAATTGGAAGCTCATTATCTTGCCGGTGGTAATGTTGATCGTGTAGTTGATGCATTAATTGCTGCACAGCGTGCAGAAATAGATCTTATTTTTGAAAGAGCTGCGGCAATAGATCTTGCTGGTAGAGATGTTTTAGAAGCTGTCAAAATGAGTGTTAATCCAAAAGTTATTCAAACTCCAATAGTGACAGCAGTTGCAATGGATGGAATTCAGGTTATGGCAACAGCACGGGTAACTGTTAGAGCCAATATCGAAAGACTGGTTGGAGGTGCAGGTGAAGAAACTGTGCTGGCCCGAGTGGGAGAAGGTATTGTAACTACTGTTGGTTCTGCCGAGTCACATAAAAAAGTTCTGGAAAATCCTGATTCTATATCCAAAACTGTACTGAACAAAGGTTTGGATTCTGGAACTGCCTTTGAAATTCTTTCTATAGATATTGCTGATGTAGATGTGGGTAAGAATATTGGAGCACAGCTGCAGACAGATCAGGCAGAGGCAGATAAAGAGATTGCCCAGGCAAAAGCAGAAGAAAGAAGAGCAATGGCTGTTGCAGAAGAAGAGGAGATGAAAGCCCGTGTTCAGGAAATGAGGGCAAAGGTAGTAGAAGCAGAAGCACAGGTCCCTCTGGCTATGTCTGAAGCACTAAAAAGTGGGAATTTAGGAGTT
>CAZLIW010000132.1:0-5934 GCA_964559325.1 uncultured Halanaerobium sp.
TTTGGTATTTCAAAGGTATCCCCAGTCGTCTGGGTTTAATTATGGACATGTCACCCAGAGCACTGGAAAAGGTTATATACTTTGTTCATTATATAGTTACCGACCCAGGAGATACACCGCTGTCTGAGAAGCAGCTTCTGCCGGAAAGTGAATATAGGGAAGCAAAAAGTAAATTTGGTAATAGTTTTAAAGCAGCTATGGGAGCTGAAGCAATTAAAGAACTTCTTGGTAAAATAGATGTAAAAAAAGAAGTACAGGAACTCAAAAAAGAAGTAAAAGAAGCAACAGGGCAGAGAAAAAAACGTGCTGTTAGAAGGCTTGAAGTAATGGGGGGACTGGAAGAATCAGGACTTTCTCCTTCAAATCTTGTTCTGGAAGTTGTACCAGTTATTCCACCTGATCTTAGACCAATGGTACAGCTTGATGGTGGACGTTTTGCGACTTCAGATTTAAATGATTTATATAGAAGAGTAATAAATAGAAATAACAGGTTAAAGAGACTGCTTGATCTTGGTGCACCGGAAATAATTATTAGAAATGAAAAAAGAATGCTGCAGGAAGCAGTAGATGCACTGATAGATAATGGTCGAAGGGGACGTCCTGTAACTGGTGCTGGAAATAGACCACTTAAATCATTAAGTGATATGCTTAAAGGTAAACAGGGGCGTTTTCGTCAAAATCTTTTAGGTAAGCGTGTTGATTATTCAGGACGTTCTGTTATTGTTGTAGGACCGGAACTGAAAATGCATCAGTGTGGGCTGCCAAAAAAAATGGCCCTGGAACTTTTTAAACCATTTGTAATGAAAGGTCTTGTAGATAAGGGTTTTGCCCACAATATTAAAAACGCAAAAAGAATGGTAGAACAAATTGATCATGAAGTCTGGGGTATTTTGGAAGAGGCTATTAAAGACCATCCTGTACTTCTCAATAGAGCTCCAACCCTACATCGTTTGGGAATTCAGGCTTTTGAGCCAGTATTAGTTGAAGGTAAAGCAATAAAATTACATCCTCTGGTATGTACAGCATATAATGCTGACTTTGATGGTGACCAGATGGCAGTACATCTGCCCCTATCTGCAGAAGCGCAGACAGAAGCAAGACTGCTGATGCTTTCAACCACAAATCTGCTTACACCTTCAGATGGAAGTCCCATTACAATTCCTACCCAGGATATGGTGCTTGGAATATTTTATCTGACATCCAGAAAATCGGGCATGAAAGGTGAAGGTAAGATATTTGCTAACAGTCATGAGGCTATTAAAGCTTATGATACCAAAAAAGCACATCTCCAGTCACCAGTAAAAGTTAGACTTGACGGAGAAATAATAGAAACAACTATTGGGCGGATAATATTTAATGAATCTTTTCCTGAAGAAATGGATTATATAAACGAAAGAGTAGGAAAAAGCAGCCTTGGCGATTTAATCGCAGATCTTTATGAGTTAGTTGGTAATGATAAAACTGCCAAAACATTGGATAAGATAAAATCACTTGGTTATGATTTTGCAACAAGATCCGGTATTACAATCGCTGTATCTGATGCAGAAATACCTCCTATTAAAGAAGAAATTGTAAAAAAAGCTGAAGATGATGTGCATGAAATTGAAAAACATTACCGCAGAGGAGCTATTACCGAAAATGAAAGATATCAAAAAGTTGTTGATATCTGGAATAATACTAAAGATGATGTAACAGATGCTCTGCTTGATAACCTTGATGAGAACAACAATATTTATATTATGGCTATTTCTGGTGCTCGTGGTAATACATCTCAAATTTCTCAGCTTGCAGGTATGAGAGGTCTGATGGCAGATCCTTCCGGACGTATTATTGATGTTCCAATTAAATCCAGTTTCCGTGAAGGTCTCGATGTTTTAGAATATTTCTTATCCACACATGGAGCCAGAAAAGGTCTTGCTGACACCGCACTGAGAACAGCTGACTCAGGTTATCTAACAAGAAGACTTGTTGATGTTTCCCAGGATGTTATTGTTCGAGAAGATGACTGTGGAACTGAAGAAGGAATTTATGTAGAATCTATTGGAGGCAAAGGATCGGAAGCAGTTGAAACACTTGCGGAAAGATGTATAGGTAGAGTCACTGCTGAAGAAATAGTTGATCCTGATACTGGTGAAGTTATTGTTGAAAACAATGTAATGATCACCAGAAATATGATGAAGAAAATAGATGCTGCAGGTATAGAAAAAGTAAAAATTCGTTCAGTTCTTATCTGTGAAGCAAAACATGGAGTCTGCCGAAAATGTTATGGTAGAAATCTGGCAACAAACGAAATTGTAGGTATAGGAGAATCGATTGGTATTATTGCTGCTCAGTCTATCGGTGAACCTGGAACACAGCTTACAATGCGTACATTCCACACAGGTGGAGTTGCTGGTGATGATATTACTCAGGGTCTGCCGAGAGTAGAAGAACTTTTTGAAGGTAGAACTCCAAAAGGTCAGGCTATTATGACAGAAAGAGAAGGCTATGTAACAATAGTTGAAAAGAAAAACTCCAAGCGTGTGGTAATAGAAAATGAAGATGGAAAGAAAAAGACATATAAGATTCCTTATGGATCAAAGATGATTGTAAAAAATGATCAGTATGTTACTGCTGGTGATAAACTAACTGAAGGTCCTCTGGATCCCAATGTACTGCTTAAAGTAAAAGGAGAAAAAGCAGTTCAGAACTATCTTCTAGAAGAAGTTCAGAATGTTTACCGCTCACAGGGAGTTGAAATTAACGATAAACATATTGAAGTAATAATAAGGCAGATGATGAAAAAACTTAAGATTACTCAATCCGGTGATACAGAATTTCTTCCGGGTAGTTTAATTAATAGATATAATTTCCGAAAAAGCAATAAAGAAATGAATGGGAAAAATATGGAGCCGGCAAAGGCCAATCCCGAATTGCTGGGGATCACAAAAGCTTCACTTGCTACAGACAGTTTCTTATCAGCGGCATCTTTCCAGGAAACAACCAGAGTATTAACTGAAGCATCTCTGGAAGGAAAAGTTGATCCACTGCTGGGATTGAAAGAAAATGTAATAATTGGCCAGCTTATTCCAGCTGGAACTGGAATGAAATATTATCGCAATATTGAAGTTGTTAATGAAGACGGAGTAGTATTTGAAGATCTTGCCAGTGAATTAAGTGATGTAGAAAATGCTGCAGAATAATCAAGGCAGAATTTAAATGAATTTCTTTGTTGACATAGGCAGGCAAAGGTGTTAAAATACTTAAGTGTGCTTGGTGAATTCACTATATTTATGGAGGTAGACTGAAATGCTTACTGAGTTTTGTGATACCGAACTTGTTGTCGGTACGAAACAGACTCTTAAGGCTATTAAAGAAAGAAGAGTCAGTAAAGTTTTTCTTGCTGATGATATTGACCGGCATATAAAAGAAGAGATTCTTTATGTCGTTAAAGATAATAATATACCTTTTGAAATGGTCGAAAGTAAAATGAAACTGGGCAGAGAATGCGGAATAGATGTTTCCGCAGCCTCTGCTGCCTTATTGAAATAATTGGAAGGAGGTGGGAATGCATGCCGACAATTAGCCAACTGATTCGTAAAGGTCGTCAGAAGACTAAAAAGAAGACTTCCGCTCCTGCTCTGGAGGGTTCTCCGCAAAAAAGGGGCGTCTGTACCAGAGTATATACAGCAACACCAAAAAAGCCTAACTCAGCTTTGAGAAAAGTAGCTCGTGTGCGCCTTACAAACGGGAAAGAAGTTACAGCTTATATTCCGGGGATTGGACATAACTTACAGGAACACTCAGTAGTTTTAGTTCGAGGTGGAAGAGTAAAAGATTTACCAGGTGTTAGATATCACATAGTACGTGGATCACTTGATACAGCTGGTGTTGAGGACAGAAAACAGGGACGTTCCAAGTATGGTGTTAAAAAACCTAGATAAAAGGGGGGGATTTTAGTGCGTAAAAATAGAGCTGAAAAAAGAGAAGTAATGCCTGATCCAATATATGATGATGTACTGATAAGCCGTATTGTTAATAAACTTATGTTAGATGGTAAAAAGGGTCTGGCTGAAAATATTTTTTATGGAGCTCTGGATATCATTGGTGAAAAAACCGGTGAAGATCCTATTGAAGTTGTAAATGAAGCTTTGAACAATATAATGCCTGCTCTTGAAGTTAAATCTCGCCGTGTAGGTGGATCTAACTATCAGGTTCCGGTAGAAGTAGACGAACATCGCAAAATAACTTTAAGTCTGCGCTGGTTAATTAACGCTGCCCGTGCACGTGGAGAAAGAACAATGAAAGAGCGTATTGCTGGTGAAATTATGGAAGCATTTAATAATACAGGTGGCGCAGTTAGAAAGAAAGAAGAAGTCCATCGTATGGCTGAAGCCAATAGAGCTTTTGCACATTACAGATGGTAATAAGTTGCGTGATGTATAATTTTTAATAAGGGGGGAGAATAGTGGCCCGACAATTTCCACTAAATAGAACACGTAACATTGGAATAATGGCACATATTGATGCTGGAAAAACAACAACAACTGAAAGAATACTTTACTATACAGGACGCGTTCATAAAATGGGTGAAACTCATGATGGTGCGTCAGTAATGGACTGGATGGAACAGGAACAGGAAAGAGGTATAACTATTACCTCAGCTGCAACTACTTGTCAGTGGAATGAACATCGAATTAATATAATAGATACGCCCGGACACGTGGACTTCACAGTAGAGGTAGAAAGATCACTTAGAGTTTTAGATGGAGCAATTGCTCTGTTCTGTTCTGTTGGTGGTGTAGAACCACAGTCAGAAACCGTCTGGAGACAGGCTGATAAATATAAAGTTCCCAGAATTGCTTTTGTAAATAAGATGGACAGAATGGGTGCAGACTTTTTTAGAGCTGTAGACATGATGCGCGAAAGACTGGGAGCGAATGCGATTCCTATTCAGCTGCCAATTGGTAGTGAAGATAATTTTGATGGAGTAATAGATCTTGTAGAAATGGATGCAATAGTTTATGAAGATGAACTTGGTGTTAATTTTGAGCGCCAGGAAATACCTGAAGACATGCAGGAAATCGCTGATGAATATAGAGAAAAAATGATCGAAGTTTTAGCTGAAGAAGATGATGAATTTATGATGAAATACCTGGAAGAAGGTGTTTCAACAGAAGATATTAAAAAGCTGCTCAGGCAGGCGGTTTTGAATGTAAATGTAGTACCTGTTCTTTGTGGATCTGCTTTTAAGAACAAAGGAGTACAGATGCTGCTTGATGCTGTTCTGGATTATATGCCTTCTCCGGTGGATGTACCACCTATTACAGGTATGAATCCAGATACAGAAGAAGAGGAAGTTAGAAAGGCAGATGATGATGAGCCTTTTTCTGCGCTTGCATTTAAAATTATGGCTGATCCATATGTGGGCAAGTTAGCATTTTTTAGAGCTTATTCTGGAATTTTAGAAGCCGGCTCATATGTATATAATGCAACTTCTGAAAAAAGAGAGAGAGTTGGAAGAATACTTCAGATGCATGCAAATCACCGTGAGGAAAGAGATGCAGTTTATTCTGGTGATCTTGCAGCTGCAGTAGGTTTAAAAAATACAAGTACTGGAGATACTCTGTGTGATCAGGATTATCCAATTATTCTGGAATCAATGGAGTTTCCAGAACCGGTTATAGATGTTGCAATTGAACCAAAAAGTAAAGCTGATCAGGATAAGCTCGGAGGAGCACTGCAGCGTTTAGCTGAAGAGGATCCAACATTTAGAGTTAGAAGTGATGAAGAAACAGGTCAGACAATAATTCAGGGTATGGGTGAACTGCACCTTGAGGTAATAGTTGACCGTCTCTTAAGAGAATTTAAAGTTGATGCTAATATTGGTAAACCAAAGGTTGCTTATAGAGAAACTATTACTAAAAAAATAACCGGTGTTGAAGGTAAATTTAT
>CAZLIW010000133.1:0-5896 GCA_964559325.1 uncultured Halanaerobium sp.
GAACTGCAAAAAGAAACTGAAGAGCATTATGAAAAATATATTAAAAAATTAGAAAATATGAGTCTCTAATATATGCAGTTTTATTAATACTATCGAGAGGTCAGGATTTAAAAATCCTGGCCCTTAATAAAGAATTATACAATTTATAAATTGGGAGGAAGATTTAATGGTCTACAAAATTTTTATTACAAATCTTGGTTCAACTTCGACTAAAATAGCAATTTATGAGAATCTAGAAGAAAAGGATAGAATTGTTATAAATCATCCTACAGAAGAGCTTAAAAAATTTGACAGTATCTGGGATCAGGAAGACTATAGAAAAGAAAAAATACTGCAGGCTGTAAAGGAAAATAATTATGAGCTTGGAGAATTTGATGCTTTCTCCTGTAGAGGAGGAAATGTAAAACCTGTTCCAGGTGGTATATATATATTAAATGATGAAATGATAAAAGATATGAGAAGCGGGAAATATGGTGTTCATCCAACAAATGTTGGTAATGCTATTGCATATGATCTGGGCCAGAAAGCTAATAAGCCGGTAGTCATAGCTGACCCACCAGTTACAGATGAGTTTGATGATCTGGCAAGGTTTTCAGGTATAAAAGATATAGAAAGAATAAGCAGTTTTCATGCCTTAAACCAGAAAAGAACAGCCAGGAAGCTTTCAAGAGATTTGAATAAAAATTATGAGGATATAAATTTGATTGTTATTCATCTCGGTGGAGGAATATCTGTTGCAGCACACAGAAAAGGCAGAGTTGTGGAAGTTAATAATGCTTTAGATGGGGGTGGCCCTTTTGGCCCCGAAAGAGCAGGGAGTTTACCTGTTGGTGACCTGATAAAAATGTGTTTTTCTGGCAGATATAATCAGCAGGAGATGATGAAAAAAATTCGCGGTGGTGGTGGACTTGTATCATACCTTGGTACAAGTAATGGCATAGAGATAGAAAAAATGATAGAAGAGGGAAATAAATATGCCCTCAAAGTTTTTGAGGCTATGGCATATCAAATAGCAAGAGAAATCGGGGCAGCGGCAGCAGTCTTAAAAGGAGAAGTTGAAGCTGTGATATTTACAGGTGGTTATGCAAATTCTGAGAGACTAATAAATTTATTGAAAGATTGGATTGCTTTTATCGCTGATATCTATATATACCCGGGCGAAAATGAAATGCTTTCACTGGCTGAAAATACTTACAAATATCTCAGTGGTGAGGTTGAAGCTAAAAAATATTAATTTCAAGTTGAGGTGCAGAAAATGCTAAAAAGTTTAAATGAACTGCTGGAAAAAGTAAAGACTCGAGAAAAGAAAAAAGTAGTTGTAGTTTCAGCTGCAGATAAAACTATAATTAAAATAATAAAAGATGCAGCAGATCTTGAACTGGCAGATTTTATTCTTATAGGAGATAAAGAAATTATAGAAAATGAAGATATTTCTAATTATAATTTTGATATAATAGATGAAGCAGATCACAAAAAAGCTGCCCAAAAAGGAGTAGAAATCTTAAAAAAAAATAAAGCTGATTCTATAATGAAGGGATTATTACATACTTCTACTTTTTTAAAAGCAGTACTTGATAAGGAAAAAGGAATAAATAAAGGTAATCTAATAAGTCAAATTTCAGTATATGATAAAGAATATGGTGAAGGTTTACAGCTTCTGACAGATTGTGCAATGGCTATTGAGCCAAATTTGAAAGAAAAAAAGCAGATTATAGAAAATGCAGTACAGCTTGCGTTAAGTTTGGGCTATGATAAACCTAAAGTAGCTCTGCTTTCTGCTCTGGAAGTTGTAAATGAAAATATTCCTGATACATTGGATGCTGCGGTTTTGAGTAAAATGGGAGATAGAGGCCAGATAAAAGATGCTATTATAGATGGGCCCTTTGCTCTTGATAATGCAATTTCTCCAGAAGCAGCAGAATATAAAGATATAAAAGGTGAAGTCGCCGGTAGAGCAGATATAATTGTTGCACCAAATCTGCAGGTTGGTAATACTCTGACAAAAGCATTAACTTATTTTGCCCAAAAAGATGTAGCAGCAGCAGTAATGGGTACTTCCAGTCCTATAATTATGAATTCTAGAACTGATAGTATTAAAAACAAATTACTGTCAATTGCACTTGCAGTTTATGTTTCTGAATAAAGTTTTCTCCTTCATTATTTTATTTAATATTTTAATCAAGTGATATAATTATAATAAGTTATTCTTTACTATTTTAAATTACTTTATTAGTTTTGTCTTTTACATTTTTTTAGTTAAATTTCCATTATAATATATAATAACTTATTAAATTCATCTTTTTATTTGCAATTACGAATAATCTGTATGGTATAATAATTAAATAGAGAATAATGAAGGGGGATTTTTATGTCTGATGATAGATATTTATTAAGTTCAGTGAATAATTCACTGAAGATAATAGATCTTTTAAGTGAAAAACCTGAGCTTGGTACAGCAGAAATAAGTAGAGAACTTGGAATAGGAAAAACTTCTGTTTTTAGGATGCTCTATACACTGGAGAAAAATGACTTTGTTACAAAAGATAAAAATTCTAAATATAGATTATCTATTAAATTCGCCAGGTTTGGTAATAGAGTACTTGATAGAATCGATATCGTTTCAATAGTAAAACCACATCTTAAAGAATTAACAAATAAACATAATGAAACAACACATATGGCAATTTTAAGTGAAGATTTTAATACCATTTTTCTTTATAAAGAAACAAGTAATTCTACTTTCCAGATGGCTTCTAATATAGGTGTAAAACTTCCGGCATATAATACTGCTACTGGAAAGGTTTTACTGGCCGGATTAGACGAAAATACTTTAAATCAATTTTTTGATGAGGTCAAATTAAAAGAATATACTAAAACAACAATTACAAAAGAGAAAGAACTGAGAAAAGAAATAGAAGAAATCAAAGAAAAAGGTTATGGAATAGATAATGAAGAAAGTGAAGAAGGTTTAATGTGTTTTGCTGCACCCATAAAAAATATTTCTAATACGGCAGTAGCAGCGATAAGTATTTCCGGGCCAGCTTTCCGCATGAAGGAAAATAAAGATGAACTTATTAAATCTATTATAAAGGTATCAAATGAAATATCAGCAAAGATTGGATATAAAGATTTCAGCAAATAATATTTCTGGAGGTGCAGTTTGCTTAAACATAAAAGTAAATTAGGATTAATAATCGGTATATTGACTGCAGTAATTATAGCAAATGGTAATTTTGATGGACTATCAGCTGAAGGCCAGCTCTGTCTTGCATTTAGTCTGATGACAGTAATTTTTTGGGCCACAAATATTGCACATCCGGGTTATACTTCTGGTTTTTATCTTATATTACTGGTGATTTTTAATGTTGCTCCAGCAGAAAATGTGTTTTCCCTATGGAGTTCTTCTGTAATCTATCTGGTAATGGGAGCATATTTGATAGCAGGTTCAGTAGAATCTTCGGGATTGGGGGAAAGAATAGCATATAATTATCTGCTTAGATTTGTTAATTCATATAATAGCATAATTGTTTCTATATTTGTTTTAACATTTATTTTAAGTCTGCTGATACCACATCCCTGGCCCAGAGCATTTCTTATTATGTCAGTTATGGCAAAGATAATTAAAAGTGCAAATTTAAATGACAGTGATTCAGCTAAAATAGGATTAACAGTTTTTGCAGCATCTGTGCCAATATCGATGATTTTCCTTACAGGAGATAGTACAATTAATATTATGGCAGTTGAATTTTCAGGTATGGAATTAAGCTGGTTTGGCTGGCTTTATAATATGGGTATACCTGCAGCTTTAGCCAGTATATTAACATTTTTTCTGATTATAAATTTCTTTAAAGCAGAAGAAAAGATTAGCTTTGATAGAGAGCAAATCAGAAAAAAACTTCGTGATATGGGTGCAGTAACTCCTTTAGAGAAAAAAACAATTTTGTGGATCTCTATTGCAATAATACTCTGGATGACAGATTCTATCCATGGAATTGAATTGGGCTGGGTAACACTTGCTGTAGCAATGCTGATGAGTTTTCCTGTTATTGGAGGAGTTCTCAAATCTGAAGACTGGAAACAGGTGCCAGTACATGTACTGATCTTTTTAACAGCGGCTGTATCTATTGGTAGAATTGGAAGTTTGACAGGAATGAATGCCTGGATCTCATCTGTTGTTTTACCGGAGACAGTACCAGGAAATTTATTTCTGCTTGCCTTTATGATAGCAGTTGTCTCGATATTATTACATATGGTACTGGGCAGTGTTATAGCAGTTATGGGAATCGCAATACCTGCGTTTTTGGTTTTTGCTGAAGGTTCAGGTTTAAATCCACTTGTACCTGCTCTACTGGTTTATTCTTCTATTGCATTACATTATATTCTTCCATTTCATCACCTTAATATCCTTGTAGGCTTGGGTAAGGAAAATGGACTCTATAGTGATAGAGAAGTAATAAAACTGGGTCTTCCCTTAACTTTAATTGTATTTATAATTGTATTTTTTGAAGTTGTCTGGTGGCAGATAACTGGTTTAATATAAATATATTTAATCCTGCTGGAATTTTCTAGCAGGATATTTATTTAGAAAGATACTCTAATCTGCTTGACTTATTGTAAACACTCTGATATCATTAGTAAAAATAAATTGTTCTTTAAATTAGTCCAGAGAGGCTAGTAAGGAAAAATATAGACAAAATTTCCCTTCTTACTTGCCGTAAGAAGATTTTTTATTTAAAACTTAATATTACGTCCCTTTAAATCAGTCCAGAGAGACTGAAAAGGAGATATTGAAGAGCAAGGTAATATTTGTCCCTGCCAATTTAACTTCTTATCAGTTTATCTGGTGAGGAGTTTTTTTATTTCTAAAATATTTAAGCAGGAGGCTGATAATGAAGAAAGCTAGTCTTGTTTTGGAAGATGGCAGTATTTTTGAAGGCAGTATATTTGGAGCAGAAAAGGAAGCATCTGGTGAAGTTGTTTTCAATACCAGTATGACAGGATATCAGGAAATTTTAACAGATCCATCATACAAAGGTGAGATAGTCTGTATGACCTATCCTTTGATTGGTAATTATGGAATTAATAAAGACGATTTTGAATCTTCAAAACCGCATTTAAATGGGTTTATTGTTAAGGAATTTGCTGAAAATCCTGAAAACTGGAGAAGTCAGGCAAAATTAAATGATTATTTAATTAATAACAATATAACAGCAATTAGCGGTATTGATACAAGAGCACTTACAAAAATATTGCGCAGCCGCGGAACAATGCGGGGAATTATAACCACTGATATCAAAAATGAAGAAAAATCAATAAAAAAAGCTAAAAATGTTGTAAGTCTTTCTGGAAGAGATCTGGTTTCACTGGTCAGCAGCAAAAATGTGCATAAATATGGCAGTAATAATAAATACAGAGTAGTGTTAATTGATTGTGGAGCAAAAGATAATATTAAAAATTCACTTTTGAAGCGTGATTGTGAAGTTATTGTTGTGCCGGCAGATATGTCTGCTGCTGAAATATTAAAATATAAGGCAGATGGGGTAATGATATCAAATGGACCTGGTGATCCGTATGATGCAGATTATACAGCAGAAACAATAAAAAAGCTGCTTGGAAAACTGCCTTTATTTGGAATTTGTCTCGGCCACCAGCTATTGGGAAAGGCCTGTGGGGCAGAAACCTATAAATTAAAATTTGGCCACCGCGGAGCAAATCATCCTGTCAAAGATCTCAGAACAAATAAAGTTTATATTACTTCTCAAAATCATGGATTTGCACTTGATGATAAATCACTTACAGAACTGGATTTAAGTTTAACCCATGTAAATGTTAATGACGGTACTGTTGAGGGAATTGAACACAGAAAATATCCGGCTTTTTCTGTACAGTATCATCC
>CAZLIW010000134.1:0-5841 GCA_964559325.1 uncultured Halanaerobium sp.
TTACCGGCAGATCAGAATCACTGCCCATAATAACTCCTATTTTAGGCTTCATAAAATTTTACCTCCCAAATATATTCTTAAGATCTATTTCTGTATATTTTTTTACTTAATCACTTTTTTGATCTTCCTCTAATCTCTATTAATTTACCTGCTTTAACAGCCCTATCAGCTGCAAGTTCAAGACTATCTGCCGTTACTGTAAGATGGCCCATTTTTCTTCCCGGTCTGGCTGTCTTTTTATTATAAATATGAACTTTAACACCTTTAATAGCAAGAGCTGACTCAATACCGACTACTTCTGCTCTTCCCTCACTTCCAGTTCCTAAAATATTACGCATAACAGAAGGTCTTAATAATTGAGTATTACCAAGAGGTAGTTCACTAATTGCACGAATATGCTGCTCAAATTGTGAAGTCACACATCCCTCAATAGTATAATGGCCGGAGTTATGCGGTCTTGGTGCAATCTCATTAATTAAAAGTTCATTATCTGCAGTTAAAAACATTTCTACACAAAAAATTCCTATCCCCGCAAAAATTTTAAGTACTTCTCTTGCGAGTTCTTCTGCCTTTTTTTCTAATTTATTTGAAATATCTGCCGGTACCTTTGTCTCATATAATATATTATCCTGATGCTTATTTTCCCCGGCTGGATAAACTTCCATTTCACCATCTGCAGATCTTGCTGCAATAATAGAAATCTCTTTTTTAAAATCTATATGCTTTTCTGCCATAAGAAGATTTTTCCCTTCTCCAAGTTCTTTAAAAGCTTCTTTTACCTCTTCTTTAGATTCAATTAAGTAATTCCCTTTACCATCATACCCACCTGTACAGCTTTTTAACATCAGCGGATAGCCAAATTCTTCTGCTGCTTCTAAAATATTATCAGGGTTTTTAACTTTGATAAAGTCTGGAACAGCTATTTTGCTCTGTTTTAAAACTGTTTTCTGATGATATTTATTCTGTATTATTTCAAGACTTTTTGCTGTAGGATAAATTTTATAACCTTCAGCTTCCAGTTCTTTTAATGTTTTAACATCTATATGCTCAAACTCATAGGTTATTAGATCGGATTTTTTGGAAAGTCTTCTGATAGCCTTTTTATCATTAAAATCTGCTATGATATGCTCATCTGCAATACTGTCAGCAGGACACTCAGGAGTTGGATCTAAGATTGTGATATAAAAGCCCATTTTTTTGGCTTCTAAAATCATCATTTTACCGAGCTGGCCACCACCTATTATTCCAATCTTCTGTTTTGTTTTATCTTTTAGAGTCAAGTTTTAACCTCCCCGCTTTCATAAACTAATCTCTTTCTACTGCTTTATGTCCGATATCTGTTCTTATATGAAAGTTTTCAAAATGAATTTTTTCCACAGCATTATAAGTTCTTTTTTGTATTTCTTTAAAATTATTACCAACTGCCGTTACAGCAAGCACTCTTCCTCCATCTGTAAGAAGTTTTTCGTTTTTCATTTTTGTACCTGCTTGAAAGACAATTAAATTCTTTTCTTTTTTTACTTCTTCTATACCACTAATCACTTTACCTTTATCATAGTTAATTGGATATCCTCCAGAAGCCATCACCACACAGAGTGCTTTTTTATTAGACCATTTTATTTCTACTTGATCCAGTTTTTCTTCCAGAACTGCCTTTATTATATCAATCAGATCTGTCTCTAATAATGGAAGTACCACCTGTGCTTCTGGATCTCCAAACCTAACATTATACTCTAAAACTTTTGCTTTTTTTTCTTTAATCATCAGACCAAAATAAATAATTCCTTTAAAATCAATATCCTCTTCCTGCAGAGCTTTAAGTGTTTGATCCATTATATTTTCTTTAAAATTATCAAATATCTCCTCATCTACTACTGGTGCTGGTGCATATGCACCCATTCCTCCTGTATTGGGACCTCTGCCACCATTATAAGCAGCTTTGTGGTCCTGAGATGGAATCATTGCCCTGATATTTTTCCCATCACAAAAGGCAAGAATTGTCGCTTCTTCTCCTTTTAAAAATTCTTCTATCACAATTTTTTCTCCGGCCTGCCCGAATTTTTCATCAAGCATGATTGTCTTAACTGCATCTACTGCTTCTTTTTTTGTATTTGCTACAATAACACCTTTACCTGCCGCAAGTCCTGATGCTTTGACAACTATTGGAGCTCCCTTTTCCTCAATATATTTGACTGCCTTTTCAGCTTCAGAAAAACTTCTATGTTCAGCTGTTGGTATACTATATTTTTCCATTATTTTTTTAGAAAATGCCTTCGAGCTTTCAAGACGAGCTCCTTTTTTAGATGGCCCAAAAACTTTTAGACCATGTTCTGCAAATAAATCACTTATTCCTGCTGCAAGTGGTGCTTCGGGTCCTACTACTGTAATATCAATTTTTTCTTTTAAAGCAAATTCTAATAAAGCCTGATGATTACTTTCATCAAAGTCAATGTTCTGACCATATTCTGACGTGCCAGGGTTACCTGATGCTATATATATTTGCTCTGCTTTGGGACTCTGTGCTAATTTCCAGGCCAGTGCATTTTCTCTTCCACCACTACCGATGAGAAGGATTTTCATTCTATCACTCCCAGTTTTATTTTATTAAAACCTAGTTTGGTAAATTAATTTCTTTATGTGTTACTTGTCTTTATTACTCGTTTATTACTCGTACCGGGTACACGAAAACGTTTTTTGTACCTGGTACCAATTCTTATGGTACCAATTCTCATAAAAATAGCCCAGGTAGGAAGACTCTACATTCAATGAGTAGAACCTCCCCGCCTGGGCTTTTATCCCTTCGGTGTAATATATTAATATCTGTACCGCTTGGACCAGCCAGCAAAAACACCTTCTCAAAATTTCTCTATCTTTAAGATAATAAAATTATTTTAAAACATAAAAATAGATATAAGAAGTAGAAATTCACCACGGAAACCTAGGTACACTTCCCCCATAGTCGAACATTTACGGTGTTCGGTAGAGACTTGTGGGCCTTATTCCCACTATTATATGAGGTACAAATTTAATATTTGATTTTACAACTTTATCTTAACAGATGGTATTTAATAAGTCAATTTATCTTTAACCCGCACAATCTAAGATTATTTGAAATACTCTATACCAGCTCTAAATATTTTTTGATCTCTTCTGCCAACTATATTTTTACCTACATTTTTAGCTATTCTCTCAGAATGAGCCATTTTACCAAGTATCCTTCCATCAGGACTGCTGATAGCTTCTACTGCTGCCATTGAACCATTAGGATTAAATTCTATATCCATAGAGGGATTTCCTGCAAAGTCAACATACTGAGCGGCAATCTGACCATTTTCTCTCAGTTTTTCTATTAACTTTATATCAGCTACAAAACGCCCTTCACCATGAGAAACAGGAACAGTATGGATCTCTCCTACTTCTACATTGCTAAACCAGGGAGATTTATTAGATGCAATTCTGGTATGGATCATAGTAGAAACATGTCTGCCTATTGTATTAAAGGTTAGAGTTGGAGAGCTATCCGTAAGTTCTCTTATTTTTCCATATGGCAGAAGACCAAGTTTAATCAGTGCCTGAAAACCATTACATATTCCGAGCATAAGTCCATCTCTTTTATTTAATAAATCTGTTACTGCTTCTTTTATAACTGGATTCCTAAAAACAGCAGCTATAAACTTCCCTGAACCATCCGGTTCATCTCCAGCACTAAAACCACCAGGTAAAGCAACTATCTGTGATTGATTAATTAAATTAGCCATTTTTTTAATGGAATTCTCTATATGATTCTCATCTAAATTTTTGAATATAAAGGTATCAACTTCTCCCCCAGATTCTCTAAACTGTCTTGCTGTATCATATTCGCAGTTTGTACCAGGAAAGACCGGTATCAGTACTTTAGGGTGAGCAATTTTTATACTTGCCCTCAATTCTTCATCTTTTTTGTATGGATCAAACTTAAGTGGCTTAATTATTTTATTCTTTTCTAATTTATCTTTTTGCTCATGTTTTGGCTTAGTTGGATATATTTTTTCCAGAGGACTTTCCCATGCTTTTAAAGCATCTTCAATAGGGATTTCAATCCCATCTATTTTAAAGTTTTCTCCTATATCCGTTCTGCCTAGTATTTTATAATCATCAAAATAACTATCTAAATCAACTTCCTCTTTAATCTCTATTATTAGTGCACCATATTCTGCTGTAAATAGTTTTTCTTCTCTTTCTATCTTCTCTAAATTAAAAACAATTTTATTACCAAAACTCATTTTGCTCAAAGTCTCTGCAATTCCTCCCAGAGTGACAGCAGAAGCTGCAGAAATCTTATTATCATCAATCAAAGCTTTAACATTTTTATAATTATTTTTTAATTTTTCTATATCAGGCAGTTCATCTTCTGTCCTATCAACAGGTAAATATACAATCCTGTTTCCTGCCTCTTTAAATTCAGCTGAAATAATTTTGTTGGCATCAGCAGTACAGACTGCAAAAGAAACTAAAGTAGGAGGTACATCTATATCTTTAAATGTTCCTGACATACTATCTTTACCTCCGATTGCAGGTAATCCAAATCTCTTCTGAGCAAAATATGCCCCAAGTAATGCACTAAAAGGTTTTCCCCAGCGCTCTGGATTATCATAGAGGCGTTCAAAATACTCCTGAAAGGTGAATCTAATGTTTCTATAGTCACCACCTGCAGCAGTAATCTTTGCAATCGATTCTATCACAGCATATAATGCCCCATGAAAAGGACTCCAGGTTGTCAGTTTAGGGTTATATCCATAGCTCATTATAGTAGCTGTATTTGTTTCACCTTTTATGAGCGGTATTTTAGCAGCCATGGATTGAGCAGGTGTCAGCTGATATTTGCCTCCAAAAGGCATCAATACAGTTCCAGCTCCAACTGTACTGTCAAATTTCTCTACTAAGCCTTTTTTGCTGGCCACATTTATATCAGATAAATTTTTAAGCCACTTTTCTTTTAGATTATTTTTATCTTTTAATCTTTTACTTATACTATTTTTAAAATAATTTTTTTCTGCTGCTGGTTCTTTAACTTTTACTCTACTTTTTTGTGAAGCACCATTTGTATCGAGAAAATCTCTGCTTAGATCAACAATATTATCATTATTCCACTTCATTATTAAACGCCTGTTGTCTTTTACCTCTGCTACAACTGTTGCCTCAAGGTTTTCTGCTTCAGCAAGTTCCATAAATTTTTCAACATTATTTTTATCTACTACAACTGCCATTCTCTCCTGTGATTCTGAAATGGCAAGCTCTGTTCCATCAAGTCCCTCATATTTTTTTGGCACTTTATTCAAATCTATTTCAAGAGAATCTGCCAGTTCACCAATAGCAACAGAAACTCCTCCTGCTCCAAAATCATTACAGACTTTTATCTTTCTACTTGCTTCAGGATTTCTAAATAGTCTCTGTATTTTCCTCTCTGTTGGAGGATTACCCTTCTGAACTTCTGCACTGCTCTCTTCTATAGAATCTTCTGTATGAACTTTTGATGAACCTGTTGCCCCACCACATCCATCTCTCCCAGTTTTTCCACCAAGCAATATTATCTTATCTCCATTTTCTGCACTACCTCTTACTACATTTTCTTTAGGGGCTGCAGAAATTACTGCACCTATTTCCATATGTTTGGCAATATATCTTTCATTATATATTTCATCTACTATCCCTGTAGCAAGCCCTATTTGATTTCCATAAGAACTATATCCATCTGCTGCTTCCTGTACAATCTTTTTTTGCGGCAGTTTACCAGTTAATGTTTTTTCTACTGGGGTTCTCGGATCTCCTTCACCTGTAACACGCATTGCCTGATAAACATAA
>CAZLIW010000135.1:0-5831 GCA_964559325.1 uncultured Halanaerobium sp.
TATTGCTGTGTTTATATCTTTAATTGTTGGAGTTGCTTTAGGACTTATTGCCGGTTATTATGGCGGCTGGATAGATATGGGTATTATGCGGTTTATGGATTTGATGCTTTCTTTTCCTTATATACTGTTGGCACTGGTAATAATGTCTATTTTGGGGCCGGGTATATATAATGCTATGATCGCGATTGGTATTGTTTATGTGCCTCAGTATGCTCGAATAGTTCGCAGTTCAGTTCTTTCTGTTAAAAAGAAAGAATATGTAATGGCAGCAAAAGCTTTAGGTGCAAATGACAGCAGAATTATCTTAAAACATGTACTTTTAAATTCAATGGCTCCTATTATTATTCAGACTACACTCAGCATAGGTCGTGCAATAATTAATGCAGCAGGGTTGAGCTTTCTCGGACTGGGTGCACAGCCTCCAACACCAGAATGGGGTGCAATGCTGAGTAATGGTCAGGATTTTCTGCGTAATGCACCCTGGATTGCAACTTTTCCCGGGGTAGCAATTGCACTCCTGGTACTCGGATTTAATTTAGTTGGGGATGGATTAAGAGATGCATTTGATCCTCGACTGCACAAATAATTTTACAATTATATAAAATGGTACAATTTATGGATGTAAGTCAGGAGAGTTGAGATTATAAAAAAGGAGGGTTTAGGTTCATGAAAAAAAGGGTCATTTTATTTTTAACTGTGGGTCTAATATTTTTGCTGGCTTTTTCTTCAGCAGCAGCAGCTCCACAGAGAGTAGCTTATATTATTAATGGCGGACTTGGTGATCAGTCTTTTTATGATTCAGGACAGAGAGGTATTGACAGAATTGAAGAAGAGTATGGAATCAAGACCACTACAATTGAATGTAATTTTGACACAGCAAAATATCAGCAGTCACTTCAGTCTGCAGTACAGTGGAATGCAGATGTGATTTTTATCATTTCCTATGGATTTGAAGATCTTTTGAAGCAGTATGCAGACAGGTATCCGGATAAAATTTTTGTTAATATTGATACAGTTGTTAAAAATGATAAAAATACAATTACCAGTGTTGATTTTATTGAAGAAGAAGGTGCATTTATGGCAGGTGTCACTGCTGGAATTGTAACAAATGATATGTCATTAAAGGGAGTAAATGAAGAAAAAATAATTGGAGCCGTGGGTGGAGATGAGGATCCAGTAGTAAATTCATTTATTTTTGGATATGAACAGGGAGCCCACTATATTGATGAAAAAATAGAGGTTAAAACAGTATATGCAGGTACATGGACAGATCCTGTTAAAGGTAAACAGGCTGCCAATCAGCTGTATTCCCAGGGAGCAGATGTCGTTTTCCAGATTGCTTCTTTAACTGGGAGTGGGGTACTGGAAGCAGCAGCAGAGAGTGGAAAATATGCAATTGGAGTAGATTCAAATCAAAATGGAATTCAGCCGGGTCATGTTGTTACATCTGATTTAAAAAATGTTGGAGATGCGATTTACTCTGTTTTTGAAAGTATTGTTAATGATGAGTTTGAACAGGGCAAGGTTTTGGAATATGGATTAAAAGAAGGTGGAGTTGGTCTGGCAATTGATAAATATACTGAGGATATTCTGACTGCAGAACAGATAGAGAAGATAAAGTCTATTAATGAAAAAGTATCTACAGGAGAAATTGTTATCGAAAGATATCAGTAAATATATATAACTCAGCTTAAATGCTGAAGTTTATTTAAACAGAGAAAAGCTTAAGGAGAGGGGTAACCCCTCTCCTCTTTTGTAAATTTTACGAAAAGAGGTGTCACTGTTGGCAGATTCAGTCATTTCTATAAAATCTCTCGTAAAAATATATCCACCATCAACAGTAGCTGTTGATAGGGTTGATTTGGATATTAATTCCGGCCAAATTCATGCAGTTATTGGAGAAAATGGTGCCGGAAAATCTACATTAATGAAAGTGATATATGGACTTACTGCAAAAACTGATGGAGAGATTTATATAAATAATAAAAAAACCCATTTCAGTACTCCTCAGGAAGCTGTGAATGCAGGTATAGGAATGGTGCATCAGGAGTTTATGTTAATACCAAGCTACACTGTATACGAAAATGTAATACTTGGGATTGAACCGGTAGATAGATTTAATATATTAAAAAAAGATCAGTCTAGAAAAAGAGTTAGACAGCTTATTGAAGAGTATAATTTAAATTTACAGCTTGATTCAATTATAAGTAATATTTCTGTCGCAGCCCAGCAGAAAGTAGAGATACTGAAACTTCTTTATAGAGATGTCGATGTGTTAATTTTAGATGAACCTACTGCTGTGCTGACTCCACAGGAGATAGAGGACCTATTTATGCGCCTAAAAAAATTGAGAGATGAAGGCAGAACTATTATTTTTATCAGCCATAAACTTGATGAAGTCCTGGATTTATCTGATATTATAACAGTTATGAGAAAAGGTAAAAAGATAACAACCTTAGAAAATAGAGAATTGACAAAAGCAGATTTAGCAAGAGCTATGGTTGGCCGAGATGTTGTGTTTACAGTTGAAAAAGATAAAGCTTCACCTAAAGATGTGGTTTTTTCTGTTTCTAATTTAAACTATAAAAATGAGCAGAATATAAAATTACTGGATAATATCAATCTGGAAGTTAGAGCAGGAGAAATAGTTGGAATTGCTGGAATAGAAGGAAATGGTCAGTATGAACTGGTAAGATCGATCAGCGGTCTTTTGGCTCCTGATAGTGGAGAAATTAAAATTAATGGAAAAAGAATAGATAAATTAAATATTTTGGACAGAAGAAGAGAACTGGCCTATGTACCACAGGATAGAAAAAATACGGGAAGTGCACAGGGGCTCAGCCTGATAGATAATAGTATTATGACACACCACAGAATAAATAAGAAGCTGAATGGTTTAAAAGATTATATTTTGTCTCGCAGAGGTGCCAGAGACTTAACAGATAAACTGATAGATAAATTTGAAGTAATATCAGGAAATAAAAATCAGCCTATAAAATCACTATCGGGCGGCAATCAGCAGCGTCTTATTGTGGGAAGAGAATTTATGCTGTCAGATAATTTTATTTTACTTGACAATCCAACAAGAGGACTTGATGTGGGTTCTATAGAATTTATCCAGCTGGAGATCATAAAAAAACGTGACCAGGGTGCAGCAGTTTTGCTGATTTCAGCTGATTTGGATGAGCTGTTCGGACTTTCTGACCGCCTGCTGGTAATACATGAAGGTGAAATTATAGTTGATAAAGATCCGAAAAAAACAAATAAAGAAGAAATAGGGGCATATATGCTTGGAGCAGAAACAGGTGATTACAGATGAAAAGGCAGATTTTAACAGCCGCAGTTGGTATTATAACTGCTCTACTGGTCGGTTTATTAATTATGGCTATTCAGGGATATCCTGCTTTTGAAAGTTATTATCAGCTCTTTAACTACAGTCTTTTTTCGAAGTTTTCCTTTTTTAGTACTTTGTCCAAAACAGCTCCTTTAATTTTAACAGGATTATCAGCGGCAGTAGCGTTTGGCAGTAATGCTGTTAATTTAGGGCAGGTTGGTCAATTTTTAATCGGTGGTATAAGTGTTACTATAGCAGGTTTATATATAGATCTCCCACCTGTAATTATGATTCCATTACTGATATTTATTGCATTATTATCAGGTGCACTATATTCTGGGATTGCTGCCTGGTTGAGGCTTAAATTCAATATGGATGAATTTATTACCACTTTAATGCTTAATTTTGTAGCGCAGTACTTTACACTGTATCTTATTAGTGGCCCACTGCTTGATAAAGAATTGTTTTCACCGATGACCAGACCTATAAATGAAAGCGGGTGGCTTCCTGCTCCTGGTGGTCTGGATAGTACAATTGTTATAAGCACTATACTTTTAGTAATAATTTATTTTATCTGGCATCATACCAAAGCTGGTTATGAATGGAAGGTTATGGGAAGTAATGAGATGTTTGCAAAAGCTGGTGGAGCAAGTATAGACAAAAATTATCTTAAAGTTATGCTAATAAGTGGTGCACTGGCAGGTATGGCAGGTGCTATGCTTGTTATGGGTGGTGTGCAGCACCGCTTTCTTAAAGGTATTGGTGCAAGTTATGGCTGGGATGGGGTAATGATAGCAGTAGTTGCAGACAGCAGTATTATAGGAACTGCTTTTTACAGTTTCTTTTTTGCTATGCTTCAGACCGGAGCCATGGGGATGGAACTTGAAACTTCTGTTCCATCAGAATTTGTTTTAATTTTACAGTCAATAACTGTTTTATTTGTAGTTGCCAGCAGGAAATCTGCGCATCTGCTGTTAAATAAAATTAATATTTTGCTGAGAATGAAAAATATTAGATCAGGAGGTGGAATAAAAGAAAATGAACTTAATGATTGAGCTAATACGTTCAACTTTTCTGGCTGCTGTTCCAATTTTACTTGCCAGTCTGGGAGGAACCTATACTTATTATGCTGATATCTTTAATATAGCCATGGAGGGTATGATGCTTATTGGAGCATTTACTGCTGTGCTGGGAAGTTTTTTCAGTGGTTCCTGGTTAATTGGTATTTTAAGTGGTATTGCAGGTGGTTTGTTTACTGCTTTAATTTTTACAGTATTTGCTGTTTATCTCAAAACAGATGAATTTGTAACCGGAATTGCACTCAATTTATTTGCACTGGGAGGTACAACATATTTTTTGCGGCAGATATTTTCTGTTAAAGGAGCTTTTACTTCTTCCAAAATAATTCCACTACCTGACTGGAATATACCCATTATAGAACACATACCTGTACTGGGAGAACTATTAAGCGGTTATCCTTTCTTAGTTTATATAACATTTCTAATTGCAGTTCTGGTTGAAATACATATTTTCAAAACAAAGTTTGGACTCAGGCTTCGTGCTACAGGAGAAGATGATGCAGCTGTAGATTCTGTTGGTATCAAATCGGATATAATAAAAAGTAAAGCTATTTTGCTTTCCGGATTTTACTGTGGTCTGGCTGGTGTGTTTTTGTCTTTAGGTTATGTTAATTTATTTGCAGAAAACATGTCAAATGGTCGGGGATGGATTTCACTTGCAGTTATCATTTTGACAAGAGGTAGACCGGTGGGTCTTTTATTTATGGCCCTATTATTTGGTTTTTTTGATGGTTTGGGTTTGGCACTTCAAAATACTTTTATTCCTTCACAGTTTACTCAGATGGTTCCTTATCTGGCTACACTGGTTGCACTGTTTTTTTACTCACGAGAAAAAAAGAAGTCTAAGGAGGAAAGTGAAAATGAAAGCATGGCAGTATGAATTTGAAAAAAGAAAAGAAGCAGAACCTGTATCATTAGCTGATGCTGAAGAAAACTGGTCCGGATTTGCAGAAATGATGGAGCAGAGGGAAAATTTGCTGGCAATGTTCTGGCAGAGTCAGGTTCCTGGATCAAAGGCTCCAGAAGCACTTTTTATAGAAATGATACAGGCCTGGTCCAATAGAGGTTATGATGTATCAGCAGCTGAAAAATATATTGAAGAAGGTCTTAATGCACTTGCAGAAGGTAGAATGAGGGAACTGGAGATTGTTTCTGCCAGAGTAATGAAAGAACTGCGTGAAGCCCCAGTTGATGATGATCATTCTTACTGGCGTTATGAAAATCCTACCAGCTGGGATGGAATCCGAGCAGCTATGAAAGCTGAAGTCGATCCGGAAAAAATTGAAATTACAGGAGAAAAGCTGGAGAAAAAAATACTTGCAGGCTGGCAGGGTCAGATTGCCGGAGGAGCATATGGAACAGCACTGGAGGGCTATACAGGGGAAACTCTCGAAAAATATTATGGAGATAAACTTGAC
>CAZLIW010000136.1:0-5807 GCA_964559325.1 uncultured Halanaerobium sp.
TTAAAGATGAGTATCCTGTAGTTAGAAAGACAAATTTACCTGTTATTGTTGGTCTTGGTTATACAGCAGATGAAATAGAAAACTTATCTACAAAAGTTGAAAAATATGCTGATGCTCTGGAGCTTTCCACACATTATTTAGGTAGTGATACTTCTCCAGTTGTAGAAAGTATAAAAGCTGCCAAAAGGGCCACAGATTTACCTGTAATGGTTAAATTAAGTCCACAGATTGATATTCCAAAATTTGCGAAAGCTGCAGAAAAGGCTGGAGCTGATGGTCTTGTACTGATCAACTCATTTGGACCAACTCTGGATTTTGATATTGAAACAGGCAGACCACTTATGGGAAGTAAAAAGGGATATGGATGGCTTTCCGGTGAGGCAATTTTCCCTCTTGCTTTAAGAGCTGTCTATGAAGCAGTTAATGCTGTGGATATTCCTGTTCTGGCTGTTGGAGGTATATCTAAGGGAGAAGATGCAGTAAAAATGATTATGGCCGGTGCAGAGGCTGTTCAGGTCTGTACTACTGCTATTATAAGAGGGCCTGAAGTTTACGGTAAAATAGCTGCAGAGATTGAAGAATATCTTGATAAACATGGATATAATAGTCTTGAAGAAATAAGAGGACTGGCCCAGAAAAAAATATCTAATAAGGCAAGTTTTGAAACAAAAATTCCGAAAATAATTAGAGAAAACTGTACTGGCTGCAGGCTCTGTATTACAAGCTGTGTCTATGATGCAAATTATCTTGATGATGAAAATATTATTGTTATAGAAGAAGATAAGTGTGCAGGATGCGGCCTCTGTGTTACAAGATGTAATTTTGATGCATTAAAGCTTTAATATATTTTCTTTAAAATGAAATTATAAAAATCTAAATTTATGAAAACTTTAAAAGTAGTATTCCCCTTCTTTCAGCGTAATATATAAAATTTCAAAACCCCTTATTATAATATATTTGGATTTTTTAAAAGCTGGGGAATAAATTAAAATTTAATAAATTGAAATAGCTAGCTAAATATTGATTGAAGATTTGCAAAATAAAAACTTTAAGGTGGAGGGGGGATTTTTTTGCAGAAGCGTGAATTATTAAAACAGGCTAAAGGAGAAGTCAAGGCAGAAGTTGTTTTTAAAAATGGCCTGATACTGGATGTTTTCAGTGAAAGACTGATTAGAGCTGATCTGGCAATTTCCTCTGGTATAATTATAGGTATAGGTGATTATGAAGGTGTTGAAGAGATAGATATCGGGGGGAATATAATAACCCCTGGTTTTATTGATGCTCACCTCCATCTTGAAAGTGCAATGACTGATGTGGGAGAATTTGCCCGTGTAGTTATACCTAAAGGTACAACTACAATTGTTGCAGATCCACATGAAATTGCAAATGTAGCAGGAATTTTAGGCATTAAGTATATGTTAAAAAAAGGATTAAAACAGCCCTGGAATTTTAATTTGATGTTACCATCATGTGTGCCGGCAAGTAAGTTTGAAAATTCTGGTGCAGAATTATCTGCTGAAGATTTATCTCCTTTATATAAAGAAAAAGGAATTTTTGGCCTGGGAGAAGTAATGGATTACCCTTCAGTAATTAATGGAGATAAAAAAATATGGGAAAAGATTAAAATATCGAAAGGCCACTTTATAGATGGACATGCACCTGGTTTACTGGGGAAAGACTTAAATGCTTATTTGCTGGCCGGTATAAAGGCAGATCATGAAGCAACAACTGCTGAAGAAGCTTTAGAGAAAGTTTCTAAAGGTATGTATATTATGATTCGGGAAGGTTCTGTAACCAGGGATTTAATTAACTTAATTCCGGCAGTAAATGACAGCAACTGCAGCCGCTTCTTTTTTGCTACAGATGATCGTCATCCAGGTGATTTGATAGAAGAAGGACATATTAATTTTGCAGTAAAAAAAGCAGTTCAGTATGGATTATCTCCACTGCGTTCTGTAAGGATGGCCACAATTAATGCTGCTCAGGCTCTTGGTTTCGAAGATTTGGGTGCACTTGCTCCAGGTTATAAGGCTGATTTGCTGCTAATAGATAATTTAGTTGAGTTTAATATAAAAGCCGTTTATAAAGATGGATGTTTAATTGCCGAAAATGGTACACTAATAAAAAACAAAGAAGAAAATCATGATAAAAATTTAGATTACAAAGAAGATATTAATCCAGAAATTGAAGATAAAATTTTTAATTCTATAAATATAGCTGCTGTAAAGAAGGAAGATTTTGTGCTTCCTGCAGGTAAAATTTACCGAGTTATAGAATTATTAAAAGATAAGGTAGTAACTAATGAAGGTGAATATATAACTGAAGCAGACTATAGTGGAGAACCTCCAATAACAGAACTGATTGGTCATAATCTTGTTAAATTATCTGTAGTAGAAAGACATCATAAAAGTGGTAATGTTGGGATAGGTCTTTTAAGAGGTTTTGGACTAAGAGACGGAGCTATTGCAACCTCTATTGGTCATGATGCACATAATATTATTGTGGCTGGTCTCAAAAAAGATGATATGTACACTGCTGTTAAAGAACTGCAAAAACTAAAAGGAGGAATAGTAATTATCTCTGATGGAAAATTAGTAGATAGTCTTCCTCTTCCCGTTGCAGGATTAATGGCTGTCAGATCTCTAAAAGATGTTGCAGAAAAACTAAAAAAACTACGTAATTTAGCAGCTTCTTTAGGTGTTACAAGAGAAGGGCCATTTATGACTTTATCTTTTATGGCACTTTCAGTAATACCAGAACTTAAATTAACAGATCAGGGACTTTTTTCAGTTTCTAAATTCGAAAATGTCCCTCTGATTAAAGATATTTAAAACAGGAGGTGAGGATAAGAGGAGTTAAGTTGGTTTAAGTAGTTGAGGACAAAAGGAGGTAAAATTATAATGGAAGAACAGGGATTTCTGGATAATTTATTTAAATTAAAGAAAAATAATACAGATGTGAAGACAGAGGTAATTGCTGGGATAACAACATTTATGACAATGGCATATATTATTTTTGTTAACCCAACAATTCTGGAGGCTGCCGGGATGCCGTTTGATGGAGTATTTATTGCAACAATTATGGGAGCAATGCTTGGTACTCTGGCTATGGCAACACTGACAAATTATCCTTTTGCTTTAGCTTCCGGAATGGGATTAAATGCATTTTTTGCTTATTCTGTAGTCTTAGGAATGGGTGTTAGCTGGCAGGCAGCACTGGGGATTATATTTTTGGAAGGTATTATTTTTATTATTTTAAGTGTTACTCCGGTAAGAGAAATGATTGTAAACAGTATTCCGATGGCCTTAAAAACAGGTATCAGTACCGGGATCGGTTTATTTATTGCTTTTATTGGTCTGCAGAATGCCAATATAGTTGTAGCTAATGATGCTACTCTGGTTGCTATGGGTACTGTGCTCAAAGGATCTGGACTGGTTGCATTATTTGGACTTATTGTTACCGGTATTTTACATGCTAAGAATGTAAAAGGTTCTCTTCTTTGGGGTATTTTAGCTTCAACAGCTTTTGGCTGGATTAATGGAGTTACTCCCAAACTTGAAGGAGTAGTTGCAGTACCGCAGATGTCTGACTGGTCAGAAGTATTATTTCAGCTGGGTATTGGTTCAGCCTTAAGTTTTGGAATGATTGGTGTATTGCTTTCGTTCTTATTTGTAGACATGTTTGATACAGCAGGAACTCTTGTTGGTGTCAGCCAGCAGGCTGGATATTTAGATGAAAATGGTGATCTCCCCAAAGCAAGTAGAGCATTACTTGCAGATGCTATTGGTACAACAGGTGGAGCACTCTTTGGTACCAGTACAGTAACTACATATGTAGAATCTGCTTCTGGTGTTGCTGAAGGTGGACGTACTGGTTTAACAGGGGTAGTTGTTTCAATACTATTTTTCTTATCATTATTTTTCAAACCATTAATTGGTATAGTGCCAGGAGCTGCCACTGCACCTGCACTTATTATAGTAGGAACAATGATGATGACAAATATAACAAAGCTTAACTGGGATGATTTTACAGAGATATTGCCTGCTTTTGTAGCAATGATTGCCATGCCGCTTACCTATTCAATATCAAATGGTATTGCACTGGGTTTTATAGTTTATCCACTGGTTAAACTATTTACAGGAAAAGGTAAGGATGTACACTGGCTGGTATATGTTCTCGGTATTGTATTTGTTTTATACTTTTTCTTTAATTAGATAGAAATAAAAATAAAAGTTTTGCAATGATATGATACTTTCAGAGTAGGCAGTCTGATTGGCCAAAAAAGACTGTCTACCTGGAGGTATTTTTAAAATAATGAAATAAAAAAGTTGAGGGATCAATATGGAAAACCCAATAATGCTGCAGACATTTTACTGGGAAATGAATACAGGCAGATATGCAGATGAATTTCCAGAAGAATCAGAGCTGTGGAATCTGCTTGCAGATCGAGCAGAAGAATTCAAAAAGACGGGTTTTGATTTTCTCTGGTTTCCACCTGCAAACAAAGGAGCTGCTGGAGCACTGGATGTTGGTTATGGAACATATGACCTTTGGGACTTAGGAGAATTTGAACAAAAAGGTAATATCAGAACAAAATATGGAAAAAAAGAAGAACTGGAAAATGCTTTAGTAAAATTACATAATAAAGGTATTAGAACTTTTTATGATGCAGTATTAAATCACCGCATGGGAGCTGACGAAAAAGAAACTGTTACTTTAAAAGATGAGCAAAAAGCAGAGGTCTGGACAAAGTTTAATTTTCCCGGCAGAAAGGGTAAATACAGCAGTTTGCGCCTTGACTGGACGAATTTTGATGGAGTGGACTGGAATGAAAGAAGTAAGGAAGAGGGAGAATTTCTTTTTAAACACAAAAAATGGGACAATTCTTATGAAGATGATTATCTTATGGGAGCAGATCTGGATTATGAAAACCAGGCTGTGAGAGAAGATGTAATCAACTGGGGACTCTGGATTATTAATGAAATTGGATTTGATGGTTTTAGATTTGATGCAAGCAAACATGTTGACAATAAGTTTCTCAAAAAATTTATAAATGAAACAGATGAAATTTCTAATAAAGATCTTTTCTTTATTGGTGAGTCATGGGTAAATGATATAGAATCTTTGAAGAATTATATTAAAGAAATCGGCAGTGAAAAACTACATGTCTTTGATTTTCCTTTGAGACAGGCTTTTGTAGAAATGATGGATGGGAATTTGGATATGCGCTGGTTTGGTGATAGAGGACTTGTTAATACAGATGATTACAGTTCTTATGCAGTAACATTTGTAGACAATCATGATACAGATAGAGATGCTAAAAATGAATATGGAACAAGGTCAATTAGCAGCAGAAAATATCAGGCTTATACCTATATTTTAATACGAAAAGAGGGAGTCCCTGTTGTTTTTTGGAAGGATTATTATAATAGGGGTATGAAAAACAGGCTTAAAAAAATAATTGAAGCCCGAAAAAAATTTGCCTATGGAGATGGATTGGAAAGTAATTCAAATGATGAAAATACCTATTCTTACATTAGAGCAGGTGACAGGGAACATCCGGGAAGTGGGCTTGTCATGATGATAACCCAGCATGATAATGGAGAAATAGTAAGGAAAACAGTTAATTCTTTGGCCGCCAATACAGAATATTACGACTTTACCGGAAATATTGAAAAAACAGTACGGACTGATGAAAATGCAGATGGAGAATTTATGGTTAAAGGCAGTCAGGGAGAAGGATATTCTATATGGGTCCCAAAAGAAGATGAAAATGTCTAGTGATGTTCTTCTAGTGGAGTATGAGA
>CAZLIW010000137.1:0-5773 GCA_964559325.1 uncultured Halanaerobium sp.
AGAAAGTCTTTTTAATAATCCGCTTTTTTCTGTGTTTTATAAAGAAAAAATTGTAACAGTAATAACGATTGTTTTTGCGGTTTTAATATTATTATTTGGAGTCAGTTTTACTATTTTTGATATTAATATTAATTCGGCAATTATGGATATTTTAAATCCACAGAGATATATAGACTTTATTATTTTGGGAGGTTAGCTGTGATTTTATTATTAGAGCAATTTTTAAATAGTATAATATGGGAAAGTTATTTTCCCCTGCTGGCAGGAACAGGAGTTGTTTTAACTTTAATGACTGCCCTGGCAGCCTGGCACTATATTAAAACAAAAAAAATGTGGTATTATATTATAACAGCTGTATATATGTTCAGCTTTTTAATTATAGTGCTCACAAATGACTGGTTTTTCTTTCTATTTGGCTGGGAACTTGTAACTCTTACCACAACCTTCCTGCTTGCCTGGAGCAGTTGGAAGCTGGTAAGGCAGTATTTTGTTATTCAGTTTGCCGGAAGCAGTATACTTCTTTTTGCTGCACTGGCTGCAAATGCTGCTGGATATGCTAAAATTGGAGTAATCGATTCCTCCTGGCTGCAGTTTCTTTTAATTATGGGAGTAGGTATGAAAAGCGGTCTTTTTGGATTTCACTTCTGGCTGCCCCCAATTCACTCTGAAGCACCGGCACCGGTTAGTGCTATTTTGTCCGGCTGGGTAGTAAAACTGGGTTATATTTTTCTTTTAAAAATTATTCCTATAGAAACTGGTAATCCAGTACTCTTCTTTTTTGGATTTACAATGATAGTTTATGCAGGATGGAAAGCTTTCAGATCAAGTGATTTAAAAGTAATGCTGGCCTACAGTACTGTCAGCCAGCTTGGTTTTATAGCAATTGCTATTGGAACCGGAGGTAAATATGGATTTCTGGGGGCAGTTTTTCATATTATTGCACATGGATTTGCCAAAACATCACTTTTTATAGCAAGTGGTATCTGGCAGAAGGAGTTTGGAACCAGAGTTCTTTACAATTTTAAAGATGCAGTGTTGAGGAGGCCGATAAGTGGTCTTGTAACTATACTTGGTTTTTCATCGCTTAGTGGTGTAATATTTACTGCAGGATATAACAGTAAATATCTTATAAAATCTGCTCAGAGTTCAGGATTTTTAAATTATATGATTTTCTTTCTTTTAGGTTTGTTGACATTTTTCTATGCAGGTAGAACTGTTTACTGGATATTTTTCAGTAAAAATAATGGGGAATATTCTTCTGAAAGCCTGCTGGAAGATATAAGCAGGTATCCAATCTATAAAACTGATCTTGCCGCACTTTTGATAGGTGGAGCTGCATTAATTACAATCGGATTATTTCCAGAAATACCAGGCAGACTTCTTCCTCAGCTGGCAGATAAAGATTTTCATATATTATCCGGGATAAGAGATACGGTTATTTATCTGGTTATTGTTATCTTTGTTCTGAAGAGAAAATCAGGTTTTATCTTTGAGATTAGAGAAGATCTTTCACTGGAAAAATATCTGCAGACGTTTTTAAACTTTGTTTATAATCTCGGTCAGAAGAGTATTAAATTTGACACTGAAAAGATATTTGAAACATTTTTTTACAATGCTATATTTAGTGGATCGCGAAAATTATATAATCTTGTCTATCAGGATTTTTCCATACAGATTCTCTGGATACCGATATTTTTTACTGTTTTATTGCTTTGGAATCAAATATATGCTTTTTTTTAAAATAAATTTGAGTTTGCCAGATTTTTCTGCAGTGTAAACTGAATACTTGACAATAATCATCAGTAGTGTTATTATTTTAACAAATATTTACACCAAATTTATTTTACACTAATAATAAATATAAGGGGGCAATAAATTATGGCAGAAAAAAAAGAAATTCTAAAAATAGGTGGAATGAGCTGTGAAATGTGTGTAAAAACAGTTGCTAAAGCTTTAAATGCTCTTGAAGGTGTTTCAAATGTCCATATGATTCTAGAAAATGATGAAGCTGAGGTCAGCTATGATGATAAAAAAGTAAATTTGGATGATTTTAAAAAAGCTGTTGAAAAAGCAGGTTATAAACTGCTTTAATAAAATAAAGTAAAATGAAATTTTATCTAATGTTCTTAAAACCTTCTGTAGTGGCAAAACCACTTCAGAGGGTTTTTTTATTTAAATAGTAAAAAAATTTCATTTAAATAAAAAATATAGATCGGGATAAATTTGTTAGTCTATTTAATAAAGAAGGTAAAAAATGAATTTTAAAGAATATAATAAAAAAGGTTCAAATAAAAAATTTGATAATTTTTTTAATTAAAGCTTATTATTCTAGAATTGAGATGATGATTATGGATCAGCAAAAAAAGATCATATATTCCTGGGTACTTTACGACTGGGCCAATTCTGCATTTGCAACAACTGTGCTGGCAGCAGTACTGCCTATTTTTTATAAAGATGTGGCCGCATTTCAGCTGCCGTCTCATATTGCTACATCATATTGGGGTTATACTCAAACAGCTGCCATGATAATAATAGCAGTTCTAGCTCCGGTACTTGGTGCTGCCGCAGATTACAGTGATTCCAAAAAGAGTTTTCTCAAATTTTTTATATTTTTAGGCACAGCTGCTACTGCGGTGCTGTTTTTTGTGGAGAAAGGTAATTATATTACAGCCTCCATGTTTTTTATAGCTGCCAATATCGGATTTGCGGGAGGAAATGTATTTTACGATGGATTTTTGACAGATATTGCTTCAGATGAAAGTATAGACTTCATCTCATCTCTTGGATATGCGGCCGGTTATCTAGGTGGAGGTATTTTACTGGCCATAAATCTCATCATGATTTCCAAACCACAACTATTTTTTATTTCTGATTCAACTAAAGCTGTAAGAATTTCTTTTGTAACAGTTGCTGTCTGGTGGCTGCTTTTTTCAATACCCGCATTTGTCAATCTTCCTTCATCCAGGGTAAAAGTAAAAAAAATTTCTTTTAAAGAGCAGAGTATAATAGGATTTAGAAGATTAAAAAAGACTTTTAGAAATATAAGAAAGTACAGAGAGCTTTGGAAATTTCTGCTTGCTTTCTGGCTTTATAATGATGGTATTGGAACAATAATCAGAATGGCGGCCATTTATGGAAGAGAAATTGGAATAGGACAGGCTGATCTTATTGGTGCTTTACTGATGACACAGTTTATTGGTATTCCTTTTGCACTCTTTTTTGGAAAGATGGGTCAGCATTTTGGAGCCCAAAAAGGTATATTTGCTGCACTAATGGTTTATGTTTTTATAACAGGCTATGGTTTTTTTATCAGTACAGCAAGGGATTTTTGGATACTTGCAGCTTTAGTTGGTGTTGTGCAGGGGGGAGCACAGGCATTGAGCAGATCTCTTTATGGAAGTATGATTCCCAGAGATAAATCGGCTGAATTTTTTGGATTTTTTGGAGTATCCAGCAAATTTGCAGCAATTTTAGGTCCAACTGTTTTTGCTGCTGTATCACAGCTGACTGGCTCAGGAAGAAATGGCATACTCGCTGTTGCCCTATTTTTTATACTGGGTATGATTATGCTATCAGCTGTAGATGTAGAAAAAGGAAGAAGAGAAGCCAGACAGTAATTTATACTCGTAAATTATCAGTAAAAAAGATATACAGAAATATGTGAAGAGCTTAAATTAATTTTTATATGAAGATTTGAAATAAATTTTCAAGAAAGGAAGTTTGCCATGCCAGATTTTTGGACACATATCATTTCCGGTCAAAAAGTAATTAAAGAACTTGAAGATGATAAATTAAGAAATATTTTGCGCAAAGAAATGAATTATTTTAATTTTGGCTGTCAGGGACCGGATTTTCTCTTTTTTAATAATTTTTTGCCGTGGGAAGAAGAAAGCAGTGGTTTAAAAGCAGCAGAAGTATTACATCAGCAAATAACAAAAGAGATGCTGAAAGAGTTAATAATATATGTAAAAAATATATTTGATAATGACAGTATAAATGAAGAAATTAAAAAAAGAATGCTGGCATATACAGCAGGGTTTCTGCTGCACTATTCACTTGATATGAAGGTGCATCCATTTGTATATGGTCATGATGGGGAAGGTGATAGACATAAAAGAATAGAAATGAGCCTTGATATTTATATTGTAAAAAAAGAATGGGATACAGGAGCTGATTTTTTAAAGCCTACAGATTATATTGATCTTGGTGACAGTCTTCCATGCCAAATAGAAGAATTATACTGCTATCTACTCAGCGCTGTATTTAATTATGGGGATAAAATTGATTTTTTACAGAAATCATATCATGATTTTAAAAAGTTTCATAATATATTTTACAGTCCTTTTAAATTTAAATATATACTTTTTAAACTGCTTAATATATTTTTAAAAGAGGATCTTTCTCTCTACAGCTACAGTGGGAATGCAAATAATGAAATATTAGATAAAGAAGATTACAAAGTGTTTTATCGGCTTTTTGAATCAGGTATCGGACAGGGAACTGAACTGCTAAACCTGTTTTATCAATATCTAAATTCAGAAATAGAATTTAAAGTTCTACAGGAAAAAATTCCTGAGATTAATTTTTTGGGTAAAGAAATATAAATTTTAATGGTATTAAATTTTAGATAAAAAAATACAACAGGGGGTAGATTTTTTTGAATGCTGGAGAAATTAACAGATTGATTGAAAAAAAAGTAGAAAAGCTGGAAGACTGGATGATTGAAATAAGACGAGATATCCATCGGTATCCAGAGCCAAGCCGAAGTGAGTTTAGAACTTCTAAAAAGGTAGAAGATATACTGAAAGATCTGGGTGTTGAGGTTGAAACAGGATTTTATAATACAGGATTGACAGGTCTTATTAGAGGAAAGAAAAAAGGAAGAACAATTGCCTTTAGATTTGATATGGATGCACTGGAAATGCTTGAGGAAACAGATCTCGAATTTGCTTCTGAAAATGAAGGTGTTATGCATTCCTGTGGTCATGATGGACATACTGCAATGGGATTGGCACTGGCAAAAATTATGGTGGATTTCAAAGAGGAGATAAATGGGAATATTAAATTGATCTTTCAGCCAGCTGAGGAAGATGCACCACATGGTGGAGGAGCTAAATATATGATCAGGGAAGGTGTTCTCAAAGATCCGGAGGTTTCGGCAGCTGTCGGAATTCACCTCTGGCCAAAACTTAAGCTGGGAGAAATTGGTGCAAGAACAGGTCCAATGATGGGAGCTTCAGATCCTATAACAGTTGAAGTGACCGGGGAAGGTGCTCATGCATCACTTCCCAATCTGGGGATTGATCCCGTTGTGGCAGCCTCACAGATCGTTAATAATCTTCAGACAATTGTTAGCAGAAATGTAGATCCTTTTGAGCAGGCTGTGGTTACAATTGGTAAATTTATTGGTGGTACACGCTATAACACAATTCCAGAAAGAGTCAATTTAGAAGGAACTGTGCGGACGTTCAACGAAGAGGTCAGAGATAAGGTGGAAAAAAGAATTAAACAAATTTGCGAAAAAACTGCTGAAGCAATGGGAGCATCTGCTGAGGTTAATTACAGCAGAGGTTATCCAACCACAGTAAATGATGCAAAAATGGTGGGTTTGGCCTCCAGTTCTGCCAGAGATATTCTTGGTGACGATGCTTTTGTGGATATAGATAGACCGGCTCCAGCTGGAGAAGATTTTGCCTACTTTACAAAAGAAATTCCTTCAGTATATATGTGGCTAGGTTATTCTGAGGATGGTAAAGATATATTTCCGCCCCAC
>CAZLIW010000138.1:0-5751 GCA_964559325.1 uncultured Halanaerobium sp.
CTCTGGTATATTCTCTAATCACTTTGTAGATAGCATTTGTAGAAATATTTATCTTATCTTCTTCCAAACCGTGATCTTTATATATTCTCGGCAGCAGGTGCCTTTCTGCAATTTTTACTTTTTCGTCTTCTGTATAACCTGGTATTTCTATCAGTTCCATCCTGTCAAGCAGTGGAGCCGGAATAGTGTGGGCAACATTGGCAGTTGTTATAAATAATACCTGTGAAAGATCAAAAGGAAGTTCCAGATAATGGTCTGTAAATTCCAGGTTCTGCTCAGGATCAAGTACTTCCAGCATTGCTGAAGATGGATCTCCACGAAAATCAGAACTCATCTTATCTACCTCATCCAGCAGAAATACCGGATTTTTACTTCCTGCATCCCTCATAGCATTAATTATTCGTCCCGGTCTGGAGCCAATATAGGTTCTTCTGTGTCCTCTAATTTCTGCTTCATCTCTGACTCCACCCAGAGAAAGGCGCACAAAATCTCTGTTAAGTGCCCCTGCTACTGATTTACCCAGAGATGTTTTTCCTACACCTGGAGCCCCCACCAGACATAATATAGGACTTTTTTTAACAGGTGCAATTTTTCTGACAGCAAGGTATTCTAAAATTCTTTCTTTTATATCCTCCAGACCATAATGGTCTTCTTCTAGAATATCTTCTGATTTCTTTATATCTATCTCTTCTTCTTTTTCTTTATTCCAGGGAAGTTCAAGTACACAGTCAAGATAATTGCGAATGACAGTTGCTTCTGGAGACATATTTGGTGTTCTATTGAGCTTTTTTATCTCTTCTTCAACTTTTTCTTTTGCCTTTTCCGGCAGTTCAGCTTCTTCCATCTTTTCATAATATTCGTCTATTTCATCTGTAGTATCATCATCTTCATCCAGTTCATCCTGAATTACTTTCATCTTTTCTCTTAGATAATACTCTTTCTGATTTTTTTCTACCTGTTTGCGAACTCTTTTGTTAATGTCCTGCTCTATCTTCAGTACTTCAATTTCATCCTGTAGCAGTTCCAGCATCTTTTCCAATCTTTTAACAACATCTACTGCTTCCAGAAGTTCTTCTAACTGATCAAATTTGAGATCAACCTGTGAGGAAATTACATCTGCCAGACGACCTGCTTCTTCTATATTACTGACCGACATAATTGTTTCTCCAGGCAGATTGCGGTTGTATTTAATATATTCCTCAAAAGCTTTAAGTACTGTTCTCATTAAAGCCTGTATCTCTCTATTCACTTCCGGTTCTTCTTCTGGAAAAATTTCTGCTTCTACCATAAAATAATCTTCTTCACTGACAAACTCTATTATACTTGCTCTCTGCAGTCCTTCTACAATAACCTTCAGCATTCCATTGGGTAGTTTTACCAGCTGTTTTACTTCTGCTACAGTGCCAAATTTATATATATCATCTACAGCAGGTTCTTCTACTGCTTCATCTTTCTGTGCTGCAATAAGTATTTTTTTCTCTTCCATCATTGCTTCTTCTAATGCTTCAACGGATTTATCTCTTCCCACAAGCAGTGGGATCACCATATGTGGAAAAACAACAACACCTCTGGATGCCAGCATGGGAAGTTCCTGAATTTTTTCTATATTTTTATTATTCTCAGTCATTTTCCTCACCTCTTATCTAATATATTTCTGGTTTAAAGAACAGCTTCCTTTAAATATATAAAAAAATTAAAGAGATAATACTACCCTTAAAAGAGCAATATTATCTCCTGATTAATCGTTAATTAGCAGCTTTACTTCAATTTAAGCAGATTCTTCAGTATTTTCGTCTATTTCCAATACTGGCTTTTTATTTTCTTCAATTACCTCTTCTGTTATAAGGCACTTGTGTACTTCGGGCTGTGAGGGGAGATCATACATAATATCTAAAACTGTATTTTCTACCACTGATCTCAGTCCTCTTGCTCCTGTATTTCTGGACAGAGCTTTTCTTGAAATAGCTTTTAATGCTTCTTCTGTAAAGTCAAGCTCTACATTATCCATCTGGAAAAACTTTTTGTACTGTTTAATAAGAGCATTTCTGGGTTCAGTGAGAATTTTTACTAAATCTTCTTCTTCCAGCTGATCTAATGTTACAAGCACCGGCATTCTGCCGATAAATTCAGGTATTAAACCATAATGAAGAAGATCCTGTGGCAGTATATGTTTCAATACATTACCAATATTTTCACTTTCTTCCTGTGTTTTTATATCTGCACCAAAACCCATTACCTTTTCACTTATACGGGAGTTTATTAATTTTTCCAGACCATCAAATGCTCCACCTGCTATAAAGAGGATATTTGTTGTATCGATCTGGATAAACTCCTGATGAGGGTGTTTTCTACCTCCCTGTGGAGGAACGCTGGCTACTGTACCTTCCAGTATTTTTAGCAGCGCCTGCTGTACACCTTCTCCGGAGACATCCCGGGTAATCGATGGATTTTCTGATTTACGGGCAATTTTATCAATCTCATCTACATAAATTATTCCCCGCTCTGCTTTTTCTATATCATAATCTGCTGCCTGAATCAATTTTAGCAGGATATTTTCTACATCTTCTCCTACATAACCGGCTTCTGTTAAAGATGTGGCATCAGTAATTGCAATCGGTACATCAATTATCTTTGCAAGTGTCTGGGCCAGTAGTGTTTTACCACAGCCGGTCGGGCCCACCATCAGAATATTACTCTTCTGAAGTTCTACATCATCTATTTTCATGTCTGAATTTACACGTTTATAATGATTGTAAACAGCGACAGAAAGAGATTTCTTTGCCCTATCCTGTCCAATCACATACTGGTCCAGGATGTCTTTTATTTCTCGGGGTTTTGGAACACTGCTGAAGTTGAAATCCATTTCATCATCGATTTCTTCTTCGATAATCTCATTGCACAGCTCTATACATTCATCACAGATATATACCCCGGGGCCAGCCACCAATTTGCGCACCTGTTCCTGACTTTTCCCACAAAAAGAACACTTCAACTGACCCTTTTCGTCGCCAAATTTAAACATTCTATCACCTCTTAAGGTAAATTACTTTGATTTCAAATCATTCCTGGTAATTACTTCATCTATTATTCCGTATTTTACTGCTTCTTCAGCAGTCATGAAGTAATCTTTCTCTACATCCTGAGCAATTTTTTCTGAGCTCTGTCCTGTATGTTTGCTTAAAATATCATTGAGCAGCTCTCTAATCCGCATCAGTTCTTTGATGTGAATTTCTGCTTCTGTTGCCTTACCCTGTACTCCACCGGCAGGCTGATGGATCATAACCCTTGCATAGGGAAGTGCATAACGCTTTTCTTCTGCACCTGCTGCCAGCAGTAAAGCTCCTGCACTTGCTGCCTGGCCCATACCTATTGTTACTACATCAGGTTTAATATACTGCATTGTATCATACATGGCCAGTGCTGCTGTTACAGATCCACCCGGGCTGTTGATATATAGATAAATATCTTTGTCTGGATTATCTGCTTCAAGGAAAAGAAGCTGAGCAATAACTACATTTGCTACATCATCTGTAACCTGAGAACCTAAAAATATTATTCTATCTTTGAGAAGACGGGAATAAATATCGTAAGATCTCTCTCCTCTATTAGTCTGTTCGACTACCATTGGAATTAAACTCATTGCTTTTCCCTCCTCATATATAATTATATCATAAATTTTTTATTAAAAAAGTAAGTTCTTCTTTAATTAATTATTTTCTATCAGAAAGTCTATTGTCTTTTTGCGGATAATATCTTCCTTAAGGACTGAAAGCTGGCCCTGAATCTGCAGAATTCCTTTTACTTTTTCAAATTCCTGATCATTTGCTTCTGCAATTTCTTTTATTTCTTCATCAAGCTCTTCATCACTTACTTCTATATCTTCTTTTTCTGCAATTGTTTCTAACACCAGCAGTTCTTTAGCTCTATCTTTTGCTGTCTCTTTATTCTGTTCTCTCCACTCATCTTCATCCATTCCCATATAGTTTAGATAATCTTCAACATCTAAACCCTGATGAGAAATTGAATGTGATAGGTTTTCAAACATCTGGTCGAGCTGTTCTTCTACCAGTGTATCGGAAACATCAACTTCAGCATTTTCACTTGCTTTTTTAATTAACTCTTCTCTAAAACTGTTTTCGGCTGCAGTTTCCTTCTGCTCCTGCATTTCACTTCTGAGATCATCTTTCCACTCATCCAAAGTTTCAAATTCACTTGCTTCTAAAGCAAAGTCATCATCCAGTTCTGGAGTTTCTTTAACTTTTATTTCTTTCAATTTTACTTCAAACACAGCTTCTTGTCCGGCAAGATCTTCTGCCTGATATTCTTCAGGAAAAGTGACTTCAACATTTCTTTCATCTCCAACCTCTAATCCAACAATCTGTTCTTCAAATCCGGGTATAAAACTTCCAGATCCAATCTCCAGTGTATATTCTTCAGCTGAACCACCGGGGAACTTTTCACCATCAACATATCCTGTAAAATCAATGATAGCATAATCTCCCTCTTCCAGCTCTTCTTTATCAGAATTGACAAGCTGGCTGTGCTGATCTAGCATATTTTGAAGACGTGTTTCTATTTCTTCTTCTTTTACTTCACTATCTTCTTTTTCTACACCCAGGTTTTGGTATTCACCAAGTTCTACATCTGGCTTTACTTCTACAACTGCTTTAAATGTAACCGGTTCACCACCAGCAATATAAAAGTCTTCAATTTCTGGCTGAGCAATCGGTTCAATACCTGTCTCTTCCAGTGCCTTACTGTATCCCTGTGGAATCAATATGTCCAGGGCATCTTTATGAAGAACTTCTTCTCCAAAGCGCTTTTCTACAATCTTACGCGGTGCTTTGCCTTTTCTGAACCCCGGTATTGAAATATCTTTTACAACTTTGCGGTATGCTTTTTCTAAAGCTTCCTCTACCTTTTCTTCCTCTATTTCTACTTCAAGCTGAACCCTGTTTCCTTCCAATTTTTCTTTTGCAACTTCCATCAATATTCCTCCTTGCAGATATTAAAATTTCAGTCCAAATGATATTCAATTAGCTGTTTAAACTCTATATATGATAATAATCCCCGACCTGGCACCCTGGCCAATATCGGGGTTCATGAACAGTGCTATAAATGGTGCGAAAGGTGGGACTCGAACCCACACGGGGATAGCCCACTAGATCCTAAATCTAGCGCGTCTGCCAATTCCGCCACTTTCGCATACAGTCTGTGAAAAACTTAAATTATTAATGTTTATTCACAAAAAGCACATATAATATTAGCATACCTTTTTGAAGATGTCAAGGTGTTAGAAAAAATATTTAATTTTCTGTTTTTACATTTATAACCGGTTTTTGTTCATCATTTCTTTTTTCAGTCTCTTCCCCGTCGTTTTCTCCAGCTGCTGCTTTCCAGGCTCTAAATCTGTGGATCTCTTTAGAGATATTCTGATAGGCGATTATAAAAGCAGCTGCATCATCTGTAAATCCAATAATAGGAATAAAATCCGGTATTAAATCAGTTGGAAGCATCAGATATGCAAGTGTAGCAATTATCCATCCCAGTGAATTATCATTTATTTGAAATTCTTTTCGCGAATATGCCTTCAGCATCTCTATAAATTCCAGTACTTTATCCATAAAAGAAAATTCATAATCTTTTTCTTCTAAAAAATTATGTGTTTTATCCAGAATCTTATTTACACTTTTATGGCCTGTTCCCCATTTATTTGCCAGTCTACCTATAAATGCAATCAAATCATTGTCA
>CAZLIW010000139.1:0-5737 GCA_964559325.1 uncultured Halanaerobium sp.
CAAAAGGACTCACCACTCAGACGCGTTCAGAAGGTTTTTGTGCTGCTAAAGGACTGGGTCTAATAAAAGGAAATCCAGAAATATATATTGATGATGTCTATGATGAACATGCCATAATTTACAATAGAGAATTTCATGATACCTTAGACATAGGAGATAAGCTGGAAATTATTCCAAACCACATCTGTCCGGTTGTAAATCTATATGATAAAGCTTATTTGATTTCTGATAATAAAGTTGTAGAAGAAATTGAAATTGATTGTAGAGGAAAGCTGAGGTAAATAAGCTGCAGGAAAAAGTATATACAAAAAAGCTCCCATATGGGAGCTTTTCTATTTTCTACATTCATTGTTCTATATTTATTTTTAAATTATTTCACCAGATCGCTAGTTCCGGATGTGCTGTTTTTAATAAAACTTTTTCCTTCATAAGTTCGGCATAGTTTATACCTTGTTTTAGGATGTATTTAGCCCTATTTTCTATTTCTATCTGTTTTTTTATAAGCAGATAGAGAACACCTATATCATCTGTCTGACCGATGGTAATTGCTCCTATCAATCTGTGGTCCGAAAATACTAATTTGCGGTAAATACCATTTTTAGGTTCACTTCTGACATAAACATTATACTTTTCTTTTTCTTTATCATTTAGCTGAACTTTTCCAGCAGCGTAAAATAAAAGATCAATTATCTTAAGAGCATTTAGATTAAGCCCACCTTCATAGATGCTTTCAATATTCAGCATATTTTTAGCTGCTGTTTTACCCTGCCATACAGCATCAGGCCAGATTGCATAAGCAGAATTTTCGTCTTTAAGAAAATCAGGAGCAAAAACAGCATCACCGGCAGCAAAAATATTTTCAGTATCTGCCTGCATTTTTTGGTCAACAATAATTCCGTCATATTTGTTGAGCTCAACTTCGCCATTTATAAAATCAGTATTGGGTTTTACTCCTTTACCCACCAGAACCAGTTCTCCTGTTAGAGTTTTGCCGCTCTGCAGTTTTATCTTTTCTACATGTTCTTTTCCTATTATTTCTGCAGGAGATTCACCTGTCATTATATTTATTCCCTTACTTTTGAGATATGTTTCCACCAGAGAAGCTGACTCTGCATCCAGCATCTGTGAGAGAACCTGGGGAGAACGAATAATTATCGTTACTTTTTTATTGAGATTATAAAATGCTTCCATGGCCTTCATTCCAACCAGGCCACCACCAAGTATAAAGCAGTGTTCTACATTAACATCATTTAGATAACTCTTTATTTTATTTGCATCATCATAATCACGGAGGTTGAAAACACCTTTAAGTTCTTTTCCTTTATAATCAGGCATTTTGGGACTGCCCCCGGTTGCTATCAAAAGCTTGTCATAGCTTATTTTTTCTCCAGAAGAAATGGTCAATTCCATTTTATCAGAATTAATTTCTTCTACTCTGCAGTGGTCCAGTACCTCTACACCCATCTCATCAAAATAGTCAGGAGAGCGGAGAAAAATATTTTCCTCCGCAATTTGATCACCAATAAAATAGCTGGTTAAAATTCTTGAATGGGGGCGGGCACTATCTGCTGTAACAACGGTAACTTTAGAATCTGTATCATGTTTGCGAATAGTTTCCAGTGCACTTAGTCCGGCAGCACTGCTGCCTATAATTACATATTTCATTATTTTCCCCCATTTTGCTATAGTTTCAGTTCATCTTTTTTTTCTTCTGATGGTATACCTTTCTCATTCCAGCCGCGCAGCTGATAATATTCTGTCAGCATTTCATCAAGTTTAACTACATTTCCTGCTCTTGGACCGGATTTAATAGGAACATTCAGCAGACGTGGATTTAGAGTATCATCTTCTTTGGTTATACCGGCTTTATAGTTGAAGAGGCGCTCCAGATTCCAGATCCTTTCTCCAGCTTTCATGAGTTCTTCTTCTGTATAATTAAAACCTGTAGCATAGTTTAACAGCCTGTAGACTTCGTCTCCACCAATAGCAAATGTATTGAAAAGACATAAGCCAGCAGAATCTACTGCTGCAGTTAGATCCTGAAAAGTCTTTGTCCAGAAAGCTTTATCATCAGTTGTATCTGGATCCAGTTTCTGTGGGAGGCCTAATATTTCAGGAGAGGTCATATAACCTCTGACATGACAGCCACCTCTATTGGAGGTAGCATATTCCAGCCCCATTCCCTGGCTGCCTCTTGGATCATAAGCAGGATATTCCTGTTTTTTGCTGCTCATAGAATATTCTGGAACTCCATATTCTTCAGCCAGGCGATATGAACCTCTGGCTAATTTTGCCCCAAAACCGTCTTTTTTTGCAGTTAATTTTGTTGCTTCTATAATTACATCTTCATTACCAAACTCTAAATCAAGTCCAGTTTCTTTTTTGTTTAAAATACCGTCTTCCTGCATTTCCATGGCACAGGCAATAGTTGTTCCCATTGTAATTGTATCAAGACCCAGATCATTACAGAGGTAATTGGCTTTTGTTATGGCTTCCAGGTTGTCAATATCACAGTCAGGTCCAAATGCCCAGAGAGTTTCGTATTCAGGACCTTCACCTTTACCTTTGAATTTTCCAGAAACTACTTCTGTTACTCTACCACATGCCATAGAACAGCCAAAACAGGCTTTGTTTTTAATTAAAAGATTTTCAGCAAGAGTTTCTCCACTGACTTTATCGGCATTTTCAAATCTACTTTCCTGAAAATTTCTTACTGGTAGGTTGCCGTGCTCATTAACAACATTTACAAGGCTGGCAGTTCCTAAAGCAGCAAGGCCTTCTCCTGTTAAACCCTGTTCATTTATTTTTTTCTTGACTTCAAAGGCAGTTTCCATAAATTTTTCTTTATCATCTACCTGTACACCTTTTTTACCTCTTACAACAACAGCTTTGAGATTCTTAGAGCCCATAACAGCACCAACACCGGTACGGCCAGCCGCCCTGTCGCGGTCATTCATTATGTTAGAAAAAAGCACCTGATTTTCTCCGGCCGGGCCAATATTTAAAACACGGGCTTCTTTATGTGTTTCATCTCTAAGTTTAGTATCTGTTTCATATGTATTTTTGCCCCAAAGGTGAGATGCATCGCGTACTTCTACTTTTCCATTATCAATCCAGATATAGACCGGACTGTCAGATTTCCCTTCAAAAACAAGCATATCATAGCCTGCATATTTTAGCTCTGAGCCCCAGTAGCCGCCGGTATTTGATCCGGCAATTCCTCCTGTTAGAGGTCCTTTTGTTACGACATCCAATCTTCCTCCGGCATTTGCCATTGTTCCTGTTAGTGGACCGGTTGCCAAAAAGAGTTTGTTTTCTGGACTAAGAGGATCAATATCAGCAGCTACTTCATCATAAAAGTATTTTACTGCAAGTCCTCTTGCCCCTATGTAATCCTCTGCGATTTTGGGATCCAATTTTTCTTCTTTCACATTTTGATTGGTAAGATCAATTCTTAAAAATGTTCCTGTATAACCTTTCATTTATAGCTGCCCCCCCTTGAGAACTTTTCTGATTTCTTCGGCTGCACTCCTGCTTCTTACTGTATCAAACTCATCTGTTTCTTCATAACTTAATGCTCCAGCAGAACAGATATCAACACAGGCAGGTTCACCACCACATAGATCACATTTTGTTACTACACCTCTGCCTGGAATATCTTTTATTGCACCTACCGGACAGACACTGACACACATATGACAGCCTATACATCTGTCTTCATTGATGACTACTGCTCCGGCTTCATTTCTTTCAATAGCATTTGCAGGACAGACATCCATACAGAGTGGATCCTCACACTGTAAACAGGTAAGTGGAACGGTCACCATTTCTTCCGGAAAATAAACCGCTTTAATAAGTGCCCGCATTGGATTAAATTCACCTGTTTTTGTCATAGAGCACACCAGTTCACAGTCACGACATCCAGTACATTTTTCAGGTTCGATAACAATTTTTTTCAACTGTAAATCCCCTCCCTTTATATTTTATATCTTCCTTTGCACAATGGCAGGCCGTAGAATTGCTTCTAAAACCCTGACGCCTGAACCGCCTAAATATAGGTGAAGACAGGTCGGAAGAAGATTGTAAACAGTTTAATAGTTAAATAATTTATATTTTTTTCCTTATTCTATATATATATTTCTTGAAAAATAAAAATATTCCTTTGAAAAATATTAAATTTTCGTACAGTTTGTAAAATTTTTCTTTTTATAATTATTATCACCGCTATTTTCAATAAGATTTCATTCTGTTTTTAAGCAGGATTTTAGTATAATTGATTTTTATTTAATTTACCGGTGTAGTATGATAAGATTAAAACAATAATAAAAATATGTGGGGTATTTAAATGGATAGATCAAGAAAAAGTAAACAGCATTATAAGAAAACAATGAATTTAATGATGGATAATAATATAACAGAAGCAATAAGTGAACTTAAATTATCTTTAAAATTAAATCCGCGTCATAATGCTTCTCTTAATATGCTTGGATTTTGCTATTATCTTAAATGCCGCTTTGACAGGGCAGAAGAGGTCTGGAATAAAAGCCTTTCTATTAAGAAAGATTACAATGAAGCAGAAGAGTATTTGAACCTGCTTAATGATGAAGAGTTTTCCAGAATGAGGATAGAATATAAGAAGATGCTCTTCAGTGATGACAAAAAGACGGGAAAGAAAATTAGATTTTTAAAAAAAGTTATAAAAGAGCACAGTGATTTAATTGAGCCATATATTGTTCTCGGCCTGACCTATATGCATAAAAAACGTTTTAAAAAAGCACTCCAGTATTTTAACCAGGCATATGAAAGAGACAAAGGTAGTGCAAACATACAGAAATATATTATTGAAGCAGAAAATAAACTGTCACAGAGAAAGAAGATCCCACCCAGGGTTTTATTTCCGGCTGCAGCTGTAATTATGGTACTTATATTGGGCTTTACTTTTAATTCATTGATGGGAAATTTTGATATTCCAGTTCCATCAGTCGAAGAAAGCCAGCAGATGACCGAAGTTGAAAACATGTCTGGAAAAAGCACTGATCTAGCAGCAGAAAATAATAAAAAAACAGCTGACAGCAGCGAAAATACAGCAGATGACAATGAGAATGGTGCAGCTTTTGATAAGCAAATAAAGCAGAATGAACATAAATATGATTTTATGGATATTAAATTTGCCGGAGATATTTTTGCAGGAATTGATTTCAAAAAATTTATAAATAATAAAGATACTGAGCTAAAACCGGATCAGTATGAAATAAGTATGAAAAATAAACAGGAAAATTATCCACAAAAAAATGTAGGATCAGAAAACAGTATAGAGGAAGATGATTATAGTGCAGTAATAGGAGAGTTAAGTAAACAGCAGCTTTTTAACCTTGCTGTAGATATTTTTCAGAAAGGTAATTACAGCAGATCACTTCCTCTTTTTGAAAAATTGTATACTGAAGGAGAAAGGAATTATTTAAATAGAGAAACCCTTTTCTTTTTGGCCAGAAATTATGAAAGACTTAACGATTATGAAAAAGCCAGAGATTACTATTACAGATATATAAATACCTATCAGGAGAGCAATTATTATGATGAGGCACTTTATAATTTGGGGCTGCTTCTTTATGAAAATAATAAACTCGAAGAGAGTCGGACAATTATGAAAAAAATTATGGAAGAAGTTCCCGACAGCCTATATAATAATTCAAGAGTGAGGGACATACTGGAAAATAATTAAAGAATATTTATGAAT
>CAZLIW010000140.1:0-5725 GCA_964559325.1 uncultured Halanaerobium sp.
TCCAGCTCTTGCAAAAGCAGATATTGGAATTGCTATCGGCTCAGGTACAGATGTAGCTGCTGAAACAGCAGATATTATTCTGGTTGAAAGTGACCCACTTGATGTTTTAAAGCTTATTGAATTTGGCAGTTTGACTTATAAGAAGATGATTCAGAATTTATTCTGGGCTACAGGCTATAATGCCTTTGCCATTCCGCTTGCAGCAGGTGTGCTTGCAGGTGTTGGGATAATGATTTCTCCAGCAGTTGGTGCGGTACTGATGTCTATGAGTACAGTTATTGTAGCAATCAATGCCAAGCTGCTAAAATTTTAAGTTTAAACTAAATTTTTATTCCTGAAATTGTTTTTTATTCTTATGATATATATCATAAGAATATACAGTAGAAAATAATATTTATTTCAACTGCAACCTCAGTTAGCTTCATCATTTTTTTGAAGCGGACTGAGGTATTTTTATTATCAAATTGAGGGAAATAGTTTAAAATTTAGATGTTTATCAAATAAGATGAAAACAAAAAAGAGGAATTTCGACATATTTAGTGAATTATTATAAAACACACTTAAAATATTAAGAATTTTTAGAAGTGGAGTAGTTTTGTAATTATTAATTCAATTAAGGAGAGGAGCTAGAAATGAGAAGAAAATTAAATTATTTAGTTGTTTGTTCGATTATTGGGATTTTATTGTTGATGAGTTTTTCTACATCAGTGCTGGCCGAAGAAAAGGAAGTAGTAGTAGCACAGGGGGTTGACGCAACAACAATGATTCCCTGTATGGAGTCCATTACTTCAACCAGTAATATCTTAGAAAATATGTATGATACTCTGGTCTGGAGGGACAGAGATCTTAATTTAATTCCTGCACTTGCCACAGACTGGGAAAATGTTGATGAACTTACCTGGGATTTTTATCTTCGCGATGATGTCTACTGGCATGATGGAGAAAAGTTTACCGCTCATGATGTAAAATATACTATTGATAGGATTTTAGATCCTGAAGTTGGTTCACAGTTTGCTCCCTATCATTCAATGGTAGAGAAAGTAGAAGTTCTTGATGATTATAAAGTTAGGTTTATAACTAAAGAACCTCATCCACTGCTTTTGGCCAGATTATCCATGACTCAAATACTGGCAGAACATTACATGAATGAACATTCTGAGGAATACTTAGCCAGTCATCCTATGGGAACAGGACCATTTAAATTTGTTAAATGGGATAGAGATGAAAGAATAGTTATGGAAAAAAATCCGGATCACTGGCGTGGAGAACCGGAAATCGACCGTCTTGTATTTAGACCTATTCCAGAACCAAGTACAAGAATTGCAGAACTTGTGACCGGAAATGTAGATGTAATTAACAATGTTCCACCACATCAGCTTTCAACTGTTAATGATTCAGATAATGCAAGAATCTCGAGTGTGCCTAGCTTGAGGGTAATTTATTTAACTATAAATACACTTAAAGAAGGACCTCTACAGCATAAGAAAGTAAGACAGGCTTTGAATTATGCAGTAAATAAAGAAGGTATTATTGCTGCAATACTGGAAGGATTGGGTACACCATTAAAATCAGGTGGACTGTCCAATTATCACTTCGGTTTTCAGGAAGATGTAGGACCATATCCATATGATCCAGAAAAGGCCAAAGAACTGCTTGCAGAAGCCGGTTATCCTGATGGGTTCGAAATTTCAATGATGATTCCAGATGGAAGATATATGATGGATAGAGAGATTGGAGAAGCAATTGTTGGTATGTATGAAGAAATAGGTATTGATGTTTCATATGATATTATGGAATGGGGAGTTTACTGGAGTCACCTGGCTGAAAGAGATGTCGCCGATGTTTTCTTATTGGGCTGGGGTGGAGCAACAGTTGATGCTGAAGGTACTGTAGGTCCACTGCTTTATTCAGGAACTCCACTCAGCTTTTTTTCCAACGAAAAAGCTGATGAACTTATAGATAAAGGACGCACAAGAGTTGATGAAGAAAAACGTTTAGAAGCATATGCAGAATTAACAAGACTTCTTAGAGAAGAAGCTCCCTGGGTTTATTTACACCAGCAGGAAGATTTATATGGTGTTTCAAACCATGTAAATTGGGAAGCCAGAGCTGATGAAAGGCTGTGGATGTATCCAGTTAATTTCGTTGATTAAATCTAGTAATCAATTTTAAAACAGGAAAGGATATAAATAAGGATGAAGCACTTTTTAATCAGACGTTTACTGCATAATATAATAGTTTTAATCGGTGTAATGGCAATAGTATTTTTTGTTGTATATTTAATTGGTGATCCGGTGGCACTTATGCTGCCGCCGGAAGCCACTTTACAAGACAGAGAGATTTTGAGAGAGGCACTTCGTCTTGATGATCCATTAGTTGTTCAATTTTTTCATTTTGTGGGGCAGGCTTTAAAAGGAGATCTTGGTACTTCATTTAGACACGGAGTTCCGGCACTTCCACTTGCTTTATCACGTCTCCCAGCAACTCTAGAATTAACAATAATAGCTGTGTTTTTTTCCAGTATTGTTGGTATTCCAATCGGAGTGTATTCAGCAATAAAAAGAAACACTTTTGTTGATCATTTTGCAAGGATCTTTGCACTTTTTGGTCAGTCAATGCCTGTATACTGGTCCGGAATAATGATGATCTTACTTTTTTCTGTAAATTTAAACTGGCTGCCTCCTTCTGGAAGAGGTGAGCTTGTTAATTTAATAATGCCTGGACTTACACTCGGATTTTTCACAACAGCACCATTGATGCGATTAATGCGTTCGAGTATGTTAGAAGTTCTAAATAAAGATTATGTTCGTACAGCCAGAGCAAAAGGCCTTACAAATAAGATAGTTATCTTTAAACATGCTCTGCGCAATGCTGCTATTCCTGCTATTACCGTTTTTGGTATGCAGATAGGGGTAATGTTAGGTGGGGCTGTTTTAACAGAAACTATATTCTCATGGCCTGGAATGGGGAGATTTGTTGTTCAGGCAATTTACAATCGTGATTTCCCAACTATAAGAGCTTCTGTTATTGTTTTTGCTGTACTGATTATTATAGTAAATTTCTTAACAGATTTATCTTATGTTTTTCTCAATCCACAAATTAGATATGACTAAAGTTCAGGAGGGGAATCTTAAATATGAAAAATCTTTGGCACAACTTAAAGGGAAATTATTCAGCAATAATAAGTATTCTCTTTATAATATTGTTAATAACATCAGCTGTATTTTCTAAACAAATAGCACCTCATGATCCTATGTCTCAGGATTTAATGTCTCGTTTAAAACCTCCTTTTTGGATGGATGGTGGAAGCTTTAATAATCCACTGGGAACCGATCACCTGGGCAGGGACCTTTTTAGCTGGTTGATTTATGGGGCAAGAATTTCTCTTGTTATTAGTTTTTTAGCAGTAGTTTTATCTGGTGTTATTGGAGGAGTTTTAGGCCTGTTTGCAGGATATTATGGGGGTTTGATTGACGATATTATAATGCGGTTTGTTGATATACAGATGGCTTTTCCATTTATTTTGCTGGCTCTGATATTATTATCAGTTATGGGATCCGGATTTATTAATATCGTTATTGTTCTTAGTCTGACCAATTGGTTTTATTATGCACGTTTGGTCAGAAGTGAAGTTTTGAATATAAAAAGTTCACAGTTTGTGGAAGCAGCAAAAGCGATTGGTGTTAGTGATATTGGCATAATTTTTAAACATATTGCTCCAAATGTTATTAATTCGCTTATTATACTGGCCACTTTAAGAACAGCAAGTGTAGTTTTATTAGAATCCGCACTATCATTTTTAGGGCTGGGAATACAGGAAATGCCGACATGGGGAGTCGCTCTGGCAAATGGCAGGCATTATTTAAATAATGCCTGGTGGCTGGCAACTTTTTCTGGTCTTTCTATCTTTTTTACTATTCTTTCAGTTAATTTGGTAGGAGACTGGCTTAGAGATGTATCAGATCCACATTTGAATAATTTATAAATTATTCAAATGAATTTATCCACTTGTACTTGACATCAAGTAGTTTTTAATATAAACTAATAAAAAATTAAGATAAATAAAAGCACTGATCAGGTAAAGTAATTAAAATAATTTATTTCAGCGAGCCGGTGGTAGTGGGAGTCCGGTAATGATTATTTTAGTGAAGTTCCCCTGTAAGCTGGCAGCCGAACAAAAAAGTAAGCTGTCCCGGCAGTCCGCCGTTATTCTGACAGGTTATTGAAATAAATCTTCATTTTCTGTATGTTATTACATATCTTTAAATGAATTTGATAATAATTTATTTCTGTAACTTAACAAGTGGGCTTTTTAGCCAAAAAGATTGGTACCACGGGATTCAACCCTCGTTCTTTAATAGGAACGGGGGTTTTTTGCATTTAATAATAGTTTATTACAAAAAATATTTCAAAAACATTTTAAGAGGAGAGTGTAGAGAGTGAATAAAAAATGTGCATATTTGGGGCCGTCGGGAACTTTTAGTGAACTTGCAGTTATTAATTATTGTACTGGTGAGGATGAAGAAATTATTCCATATGATTCTATAAGAGAACTGGTTGAAGCTGTAAATAATAATGGGGTTGATATTGCATTACTTCCCCTGGAGAACTCACTGGAAGGTTCTGTCAATATAAGTCTTGATTTGCTTTTTGAAAATGAAGAAGTAGAGATTTTAAAAGAGCTGGTTTTACCAATAGAACATTTTTTACTTACATCAGAAAAGAAAAATATAAAAGATGTAAAAACTGTTTACAGTCATCCTCAGGCAATTGCTCAGTCCGAAAAATTTTTGAGCAGTAAAATGCCTCAGGCAAAGTTGATTTCTACAGAGAGCACCGCTGCTGCAGCCAAAAAAGATGCGGAAGATAAAAAAGGTGCAGCCATAGGATCATATAGACTGGCAGAAATATATGGTCTGGAAATTGCAGCATCAAACCTGGAAGGAAAGTTACCCAATTCGACAAGATTTGTGATTATCGGTAAAGATAAAAAAATTGAACCATCTACAGAGGATGATGCTGGTAATAGAGAAAAGCAGTACAAAACCTCTATTATCTGTACACCTAAAAAAAATAGAGCGGGTGTTCTTCATGATATTCTGGGGTCATTTGCAAGAAGAGGAATTGATTTAAGCAGAATTGAATCAAGACCGACCAGAAAAAAGCTGGGAGAATATATGTTTTATATAGACCTGGCTGGTAAATCGGGAAATGAAAATTTAAAAGAATCGCTTGAAGAAGTAGAAAAAAAATCAGGATATTTTCGTATTCTGGGAAGTTATCAGGTAGTAAAATTACTTTCACAAAAAGAAAAGAAGTTAGAGAAAGATGAGGTGATGTAGTTATGTTATATTTATTTTAAAATTAGAATTTAATTAATTAAAAATTGAATAGTATGAGGGCGCAGAGATAAATAATAAATAATTATTGACAAAAGATAATTTTACTGCTATAATACCATTTAATATAATATATCTCAAAAAAACAGTGAAAGGGGACCAAGTAAGCGCAGGCTGAACTACACCCCTGAGTTGCCAGCTGAAATGACAGTAAGCCAGGCCGTAGACCGTCGTTATCCGGTGAGGAAGTGTTGGCTTCCAGTAGAGATAATCTTTATTAATTGCTTAAATTTTAATTAATGAGATTAATGCAGGTGGTACCGCGATATAGTCGCCCTGAATTGGGGCGATTTTTTGTATTTAGAGAGAAAAAAATGAAGATTTTT
>CAZLIW010000141.1:0-5708 GCA_964559325.1 uncultured Halanaerobium sp.
ATAAGAAAGTTTTCTGAATTATACGTTAATAAATTATTTCTTTCTGTAGATGCACTTGATATAAATTATGGAATTAGTAGCGCAACCGATGAAGGTTCATATATAAAAAAACAAATTATTAAATCCTCTGATGAAGTTATATTAATAGCAGATTATAGTAAATTTGGAAAAAGAGCCATGTCTCATGTGGCAAAGTTAGATATAATAGATAAAATTATTACAGATGAAAATTTAGATAAAGAATATTATCAACAGATAAAAAATGTGAATATACCTATTGAAATAGTGAAAATTAAAAATTAGTGATATAAATATCTAAAAAGGAGGAAAACTATGAGGAAATTTCTTGAAAAGTTTACGAACACTAAAAAACCAATTATTGGAGGAGTTCATTTTCTCCCACTACCTGGAACACCAGATTATAACAAAAAAGGAGGGGTAAAAAAGGTTTATAAAAGAGCTAGGGAAGATGCCTTAAAATTACAACAGGGAGGTGTAGATGGAATACTGTTTACAAATGAGGCTGATATGCCCTATGAAACTAAAGTAGGTCCAGAAATAACATCCACGATGGCTAATTGTATAGGAAAAATAAGTAAAGAATTGGAAATCCCATTTGGTGTCAATATGTTAATAGATTCTTTAAGTGCAATCTCTGTAGCTTATGCAACAGGTGGTCAATTTGTAAGAGGGTATTTTACTGGAGGATTTGTTGGTGATATGGGGATTATGAACACATATGCTGCTGAATCATTAAGACACAGAAGTAATATAGGTGGTGATGATATTAGTATACTTACAAATATTACTTGTGCTTTTGGGGTGCCTCTTGCAAAACGTAAACTAAGTTCTATAGCATATGGAGCGATTACTCATGATAAAGTGGACGGAGTAATAGTATCAGGTATGGCTGCAGGTTATGAAATCGATATTGAAAAAATCAATGAGATAAAAAACATAGTGCAAGATATCCCTATTTTAGCAGGTACAGGAGTTAATCATGAAAATGCTAAAAAAATACTTCCTCATGTGGATGGAGCCATAGTTGCTAGTAGCTTGAAAGAAAGTGGAGAAACTTTAAATGAGGTTAATTTAGAAAGAGTAAAATCATTTATGAAAGTTGTCAAAACTCTTCGATAGATATAAGTAGGTATAAAATTAATTAACATAGGAGGATAAAAATGAAAAAGATAATGTTTTCTGTGTTTTTAAGTGTGTTAATTATTATGTTGTTTTCACTTACAATAGTTGGTCAAACTACTACAATTAGATTTCAAGATTGGAGGTTGGCAGAAGAACCAGCCGGGCCATGTCTAGAGGAAATTGTAAGAGATTTTGAAGATGAATATCCTAATATTAATGTTGATTTAGATGCAGTTTCTGTAAATGATAAGATTGATAAGTTTGTTACTCAAACTCGTGGGGGCAATCCACCTGATGTTGTGAGAATATTAACTACTGATGTACCTGGATTTGTAGATATGGGTTTATTAAATCCATTAGATAATTTAGTGAAAGCTAGTGGTGGGCAAGAATTAACCAATAAATATAATCAATTTTTAATTAATGCTATGACGATAAATAATAAATTATATGGACTTCCACATGAAGGTGATGCTTTAGTAATATACTATAATACTGAGATTTTTGAAGAAGCTGGATTGAATCCTAATAACCCACCAGAAACTTGGTATGAATTTACAGAAGCATCAAAAAAAATAACAAGTTCTGCTAAAGATAGATGGGCATTTGGAATGTTAGCTCATCCATCAATTGCTGGTATATGGATGCAAAGTTGGTATTTATCAAATGGTAGTAACTTTTTTAATGAAAATTATACAGATACTTTAATAGATTCTGAAAAAGGTATAGAAGCATTGAAATATTACACAGAATTATATACAGAACATGAAGTTATACCACCGGGACCTACTGATGTAGATTATTCAGCTGCTTTAAACTTATTTGCTGAAGAAAAAGTTGCCATGATAGTTGGCCCATATGCTACCTATGGTGGAATTTTAAATGCTAATCCCGATCTGGAAGGGAAAGTTAAGATGATGTTATTCCCTGGATCAATTAAAGCAAGTTCAGGCCGTGGAACAGTGTTCTCAATACCTAATGGGTCTGATAATATAGACGCTGCTTGGAAATTAATACAGTTTATTAATAGACCGGAAAACCAGATGAAATTTTATAAAGAAGCTAGTATGTTACCAACAAGAACAGAAGTATTTGAACGAGAGGAAATAAAAAATAATCCTAAATTAGATGTAATGAAAAAAGCAATTAATAATGCTATCTCTTACCCAATTTATAAAAATTGGAACGAAGCAAAGAGACAAATTGTAGATGCTTTACATGCATCATTATTAGAAGTTAAAACTCCTGAACAGGCTTCAAAAGATGCTGCTGCTAAAATAAGGAAGATAATGGAAGATTAAAATTAATATTAGGGGTCAATATTATATTGGCCCCCTTTCTTTAAAATAGAGGTGAATTATTATGAATAAAAAAACAGATAAAATAGCTAGAATCAAGAGTAAATTGAATAAAGGAGAAAACTTAGGCTACATATTTGTATTACCCACAGTTATATTTTTATTGATAATAATGATATTTCCCCTTGGTTATGCTGGATATATTTCTTTTTTTGAAGTCTTAACTCATATGGATAAAGAATTTGTAGGATTCACTAATTATTTAGCAGCATTAACCAGTGCAGAATTTTGGAATTCAGTTTATGTTACAATTTTATATACTGTTAGTAGTGTGATAATACATATGGTAATAGGATTTTACTTAGCTTCTATGTTAACTACAAAGGTAAAAGGTAGTAGTATTTTTAGGTTCTTGTTATTAATTCCCTGGATGGTATCACAAGTAGTTACAGGTGTAATATGGAGATGGATTTTAAATGCACAATATGGTGTTGGAAATGATATCTTAGTAAAAATTGGAGTTATTAAAAATTATCTACCCTGGCTCGCAGAAACTACTTTAGCTAAATTTTCTATAATAGTTGCATATACTTGGCAATGTTTACCTTTTGTTATGATAATGTTATATGCTGGAATGCAAACTATTCCCAAACAACAATATGAAGCAGCAAAAATAGATGGTGCGAGTAGATTTCAAAGGATGATATATATAACCATACCTAACCTAAAGCATGTTATCTTAGTTACATCTTTAATGGACTTTATATGGGCGTTTAGATGTTTTGACTTACCTCAAATAATGACAAATGGAGGTCCATATAGATCTACAGAATTACTTTCGATATATATTTATAAAAATACATTTGAATACTTTAAATTTGGTTATGCTTCTGCTGTTTCTATATTAATGTTATTAATGGTATTAACATTTAGTATTTTTTATACAAATAAGATGTTATCAGGTGATTTAAATGAGTAATAAAAATTTTAGAAAGACTATTATTTTTGGTATTTTAATAGTGTTTGTATTAATAGTATTATTTCCGATCTTTTGGATGATTTCCACTTCTTTAAAAACAAGACCAGAAACTTTTAATACTCCACCTAATTGGATACCTAATAAAATTACTTTTAAAGCATATATTGAAATGTGGACTATGAAAAATTTTTCGAAATATTTTATTAATACTTTAATTGTTTCAATAAGTGCAACAATTTTATCATTGTTTTTATCAATACCAGCAAGTTACGGATTTGCTCGTTTTAAGTTTAAAGGATCCAGAACATTAATATCTATGATTTTATTAACACAAATGTTACCTCTTGTTATATTAATAACGCCCTATTTTATTTTAATGAGATATCTAGGTTTATTAAATACTCATATAGCATTAATATTGGCATATACATCTTTTTCACTACCTTTCAGTACTTGGATGCTAAGAGGTTTTTTTGCTAGTATTCCTAAAGAAATAGATGAAGCTGCGATGGTTGATGGTTGTTCTAGATTACAAGCCGTATTCAAAGTTGTAATTCCTTTAGCAGTTCCGGGTATAGGTGCTACTGCTCTATTCGCTTTTTTACTTGCTTGGAATCATTATATTTTTGCTTTATCACTTGCATTGGGTAATGATATGTATACTATTTCTGTTGGATTAGGATCCATGATGGGTGAATTTCGAATAGCATGGAATCAATTAATGGCTGCATCTCTTATTTCAACAATTCCTAGTATAGTTTTATATATGTTTTTAGAACAGTACTTTGTTCAAGGTTTGACTGGTGGTGCCATTAAAGGATAAAAGTTAAAGATTGTTTACTATATTGAGATAATTATTTATATTAGGAGTATTAGATTCTGGGAGGGGGAAAATGAAATATTTAATAGGAATAGACATTGGTACTCATAGTTTAAGATCATGTTTATTTGATATTAAAGGAAAATTAATAGACAAGTATATTGAAAAGTTTTCTACAAATATTAAAAACAATAATTGGATTGAACAAGACCCAAATGATTGGGTTCGTGCTCTTGAGAATACATTAATAAAATTGGTAAATAACAATAAAATTAAAAGTAAAAATATAGTAGCGCTTTCCTATGGTTGTACTTCTTGCACGGTTGTAGTTTTAGATGATCAAGGAAATCCTTTAAGACCTGCCATTATGTGGCTGGATGAAAGAGCTTGGCAACAAGCGAGTGAAATCACTCGAACAAATCATCCAGTATTAAAATATTCAGGAGGGAAAGAATCTCCTCAATGGATGTTACCAAAAATAATGTGGATTAAAAGACATGAACCTCAAATATATAAAAAAGCAAATTACATAGTAGAACAAACTGATTTTATCACTAAAAAACTAACAAGAGAATTTACAATAAGTCAAAGTAATGCAGCCGCAAAATGGCATTATACCTCATTAGATGGAGGGTTCCCAGATGATCTTTTTAAAAAATTAAATATCAAAAATGTTACTAATAAATGGCCTAATCGAATATTATCAGTAGGAACCCCTGTAAGAGAAGTTAATAGTAAATTTGCAGAAAAAACTGGATTAAATCCTAAAACATTAGTTGTACAAGGTGGTGTTGATTCACATGCTGGAATGGTTGGTGTAGGAGCAATAAATGAAGGGGATATGGCTTTAGTTATTGGAACTTCATCATGTCATATGGCTCAATCTTCTAAACCTATTTATGCAGATGTTTGGGGACCTTATCAAGAAGCAATAAAGAAAAATACATATACCATTGGTGGAGGCCAGTCTACAACCGGAAGTATAATTGATTGGTTAAAACAAAAGATATTTTCTCGGGAAGTGACTTATGAGGAAATAGATGAAAAAATTTCAAAAATTCCTCCAGGTTCTGAAGGACTAATAGCTTTAGATTTTTTTCAAGGTAATCGTACACCTTATAAAGATCCCTTTGCTAGAGGATCTATTTTAGGATTATCTTTGAAACACAAAAGAGGACATATTTATAGAGCATTTTATGAAGCAGTTGCTTATGGAACTAGATTAATAATAGAAAATTTAGATGAAAATGAATATGAAGTTAATAAAATATTAGCAACAGGTGGAGGAGCAAGGAGTAAATTGTGGATGCAAATTCATTCTGATGTTAGTTCAAAACCTATCTATCTTCCCAAAGTTGACGAATCTACAGCTCTTGGAGCTGCAATATGGGCAGGTATGGGAGCAAACATTTTTAAAGATTATAATGAAGCGATTGAATCAATGGTATATTATAAAGATAAAATAGAA
>CAZLIW010000142.1:0-5705 GCA_964559325.1 uncultured Halanaerobium sp.
AGCCCTGCGTACAGCAGACAATATTACAACCTTTAAATTCGTCACAAAGATAATTGCTCTACAGCATGGATTACACGCAACATTTATGCCCAAACCAATCTTTGGCGAAAACGGCTCTGGAATGCATGTTCATCAGTCACTTTATAAAGACGGCAAAAATGCCTTTTATGATCCTGAAGATAAACTTGGTCTAAGCAAAGAAGCATATTACTATATTGGCGGTCTTCTCAAACACGCAAAAGCTACTACTGCTATCTTAAACCCCACTATCAATTCTTATAAAAGGCTTGTTCCTGGATATGAAGCTCCTGTTTATATTTCCTGGTCAACTAGAAACAGAAGTGCTCTTGTAAGAGTACCATCTGCCCGAAAAAATGGTACCAGATTGGAACTCAGGAATCCAGATCCAGCTGCCAATCCTTATCTGGCAATGGCTGTAATGCTCAAAGCCGGCCTTGATGGAATAAAAAATCAAATTGATCCTGGAACTCAGACAACAGATAATATTTATGATATGAATAAAGAAGAAAGAAAGTCCAGAGGTATCAGCAGCCTACCTGGAAATATAGTAGAAGCTGTTAATTGTCTTAAAGATAATGAACTAATAAAAGATACTTTAGGCAGCCACATTTTTGAGCACTTTGTTAAAGCCAAAGAAATAGAATGGTCTATCTACAAAAAACAGGTTCATAACTGGGAAATCGAAAATTATCTAATGAAATATTAGATCTCTGCATATAAAATTGGAGTGGTAAGATGATAAATGATTATAAAAATGTTGAAAATATTTTAAAGATATGGTTGAAAGATCATGTTCAAAAGGCAAATGCCAGTGGTGTTGTAGTAGGTTTAAGTGGAGGGATTGATTCAAGCGTCTCTTCTGTAATTGCAAAAAAAGTTTTTCCAGAAAATTCTCTGGGAATTATTATGCCCTGCTACAGCAGTGAAAATGATAAAAAAGATGCTATTATGATAGCTGAAGAGTTTAATATTAAATATAAAGTAAATAATTTGAATAATCTATTTGAATGCTTTAAAAAAACAGTCAATACAGAAAAAGATGATATTGATCTGGCTCTTGCAAATACTAAGGCACGAATGCGGATGATGACACTTTATTATTATGCAGCCAAAAATAATTATCTTGTCCTTGGAACTGGTAACTGGAGTGAACTAAAAGTTGGCTATTTTACTAAATATGGGGATGGTGGAGTTGATCTGGAACTACTTGGACATTTACTTAAAACAGAGGTAAAGAAATTAGCTGAGCACCTGGAAATACCCAAAAAAATCATTGATAAAAAACCCTCAGCAGGACTCTGGGAAGCACAAACTGATGAAGAAGAAATGGGAGTTAGCTATCAAGAACTTGACAAGTATATATTAACCGGCAAAGCAGAAAAAGAAATAGAAGAAAAGATAACAACTCTAGTTAAAAGTAACAGCCATAAAACCAATTCTATTCCAGCACCACAAAGAAATATTCTGCTAAAACCATAAAAAATCTATTTATAAAAGTTCCATTTTTATTTTTAAAAGATGAAGATAATAAATATTATAAAATCAATCCAGTAAGATCATTATATGAGAACATATTAAGCTAGATGAAGGTTGTGATATTAAAACTAAATTAAAAACGTGATAAAGGTAAGAAATATCGTGAAGAATTATATTTTATATCTTAATATTAAAAATTATAAGGGGGTAATTAATTAATGAAAAAAGTATTTGAAATAACACTGGCCAGTTTATTGATTATTTTGTTGGGTGGGTCTTTGACTGTCGGAGCAGCTCAGGAATTCGTCGGAATTGCAACCGGTTCTACAGGTGGTACATTTTATCCAGTAGGAGTTACTATTGCTACAGTTATAGAAGATTCAATTGGAGATGAACTGGGAATTAGATTTTCAGCTCATACTTCAGGTGGTAGTGCTGCTAACTTACAGATGATAAAAAATGAAGAAATCAAAATGGCCATAGCTGGTTCAGTGCCTACTTCTCAGGCTTACAGAGGAGTAAAAGCTTATGAAGGTCAGGCAATCGAAAATGTTAGATATGTAACCGCTTTGTACCCAGAAGTTGTTCAGCTTGTTTATCGTGTAGAAAGTGGTATAAAGGAGCTGGAGGATTTTAAAGATAAAAAGATAGCTGTTGGTCCTGCAGGTGGAGGCGGTAGTTTTTACTGTCCTACAATAATGGAAACAGTGGCTGGAATAAATTTTGATGATTTCAGACCTCAATATATGGGATATTCATCTTCGGTACAGGCTCTACAGAACAATCTAATTTCTGCTGCATATCTTGGAGCTAGTTATCCGACTTCAGCGGTATCTGAAATATATGCCAGTCCCGTAAATGTTGATATGATAGAATTTAGTGATGAAGATATTGCAAAATTAAAAGATGTTGCTCCATATTATGCAAAAATTGTTATAAAGAAGGATACTTACCCCGGACAGGAAAGAGATTTAAATCTGGTTGGATTTAAAAGTTCTTTAGTTACGAGAAAAGATGTAAGTGAAGAAGTAGTCTATAGAATGCTTAAAGTGATTTATTTGGAAAAATTAAATGAATTAAAAGAAAGACAGAATGCTTTAGAACCTGTTACTCTTGATGAGGCTATTAATGGTCTTTCTGGTGCTCCTCTTCATCCAGGAGCAGTTAAGTTTTATAGAGAACAAGGCATAGAAATTCCAGATAATCTTATTCCACCAGAAATGAAGTAAATATTCCTGTTTTTATTTGATAGACAATTAAAATGAATAAGAACCTGGCTTAAATTGATCAGGTTCTTATTCATATAAACAGTTATGGAGGAATTTAAATGGCTGAAAAGAAGATAAAAATAAATAAGAGTAGTAGTAATAGTAGTAATAGTAATAGAAAATTATCGGGTAAAATAGCTATGTTTGTCTGGATTTTTGCTGTTGGTATTTCCTTAGTACATGTCTGGTATAATAGTTTTGGATTGATCGGTGTAGTACAAAAAAACCTTATGCATTTATCTTTATTAATGGCATTATCATTTTTAATTAATCCAGCTACAAATAATTCGCCGAAAAATAGACCATCTGTTATAGATTGGATATTATTTGTTCTTACTTTAACCTGTGGTGCTTATTTTTTCATGGGATATATGCGTCTTGCTCAAGGAATGATGATTCCTATTACAACTGACTTTATATATGGAATAACATTTTCCCTACTTCTGATAGAAGCTGCCAGAAGAGCAGTTGGTTTACCTTTAACAATTCTTGCAGCAGTTTTTATATTATATATTAGATTTGGACGTAATATGCCGGGAGAACTGGCCCATAGAGGTTTCAGCTGGGAAAGAATACTGGTCAGAATGACTATGACTTCTGAAGGAGTGCTTGGTGTAGCAGTTATGGTTTCTGCATCATATATTTTTATGTTTATTCTTTTTGCTAGTTTTCTAAAAGCAACAAAAGCTTCTCAATTTTTTAATGATTTAGCTCAGGCTATTGCAGGCAAAGCAAGAGGTGGGCCGGCAAAAGTTGCTATTTTTGCCAGTGCTTTAACTGGTACAATTAATGGAAGTTCTCAGGCTAATGTAGCAACAACTGGATCTTTTACAATCCCTCTAATGAAAGATACAGGATATAAACCTTATTTTGCCGGAGCTGTGGAGGCTATTGCTTCTACCGGTGGTGTGCTTATGCCTCCTATTATGGGAGCTGCAGCTTTTATCATGAGTTCTCTGATTGGCGTTCCGTATTCTCGTATCATTGCTGCAGCTGTAACTCCTTCTATTTTATATTATTTTACACTGTATAATATGGTAGATCTTCGGGCAGCAAAAATGGGAATTGTAGGAATGGATGAAAAACAACTTCCTAATTTAAAAAATGTAATTTTACAAAGAGGATATTTAATTTTACCTCTTGTATTAATTATAACGGCTCTAGTACTGGGCTATAGTCCTATTATGGCAGGCTTTGCCGGAATTATTTCAACTATTATTGCTGGTGCTTTTAAAAAAGATACCAGACTTTCTTTTAAAGATATAATGGATGCGTTGGCTGAAGGAGCTAGAAATGCTACTTCAATTGCCATTATTTGTGGTCTTGTAGGATTTATTATAGGTTCTGTTGGTATGACTGGAATTGGTCAAACAATAGGACATAATATAGTTAATCTTGCCGGTGGTCAGCTTTATCTTACAGCTTTTCTCTGTATGATAGTAGCAATTATTTTGGGTATGGGTTTGCCTGGTCCTGCCTGTTATATTGTTACATCTACAATTGCTGCCCCTGCACTGATGATCCTTGGTATTCCTGTTTTATCTGCTCATTTTTTTGCTTTTTATTTTGGCATAATGTCAGCAGTGATACCACCTGTAGCCCTCACCTCCTTTACAGCAGCAGCAATAGCAGAGGCAAATACAAACAAAGTTGCTATATATGGTTTTTTACTTGGAGCAGCAGGACTTTTACTCCCCTATATGTTTATCTATAATCCAGTTATATTATTAATTGATTTTGAATGGTTCAATTATATTTACTCAGTTATTTGTCTGACTATAGGTCTATATTTTGCGGCTACCGTAGTTATAGGTATGCTAAGAAAACCATTAAAAGTATGGGAAAGAATTATTTTTGGAATTTCTTCAATTCTGTTGATTACACCGGAGCCAGCTTTCCGTATTTCTGGATTAGTAGCTGGTGGAATATCATATTATTTGCACATTAAAAGAACAAAAAAGTGAAAAATCTTCAGAAAAAGCAAATAGGGGGAATTCGATACATGCCTGCAGGCATGATAGTCATAGTTTCATGAGAGATAAAACAAGTATTTTACATGATTTTAAAAATAAGGATTTTAGTAAGTGAATATAAGATAATTCCTACTGGTGCTGACTTTCATGTTTGTTCTGGCTTCTCAAACCAGTTATCATAGCATTTATATGGTTAAAATAGTTCAGTTTGAAATTCACCATTTCTATCTCTAGGAACAATTAAATCTTTAATATTTCCAAACTGAGTTAAGAAATTATGAATATAAACGCCATTGCGTCTATTGCCAGAGTTTCTACCTAAATATTCATGTTTTTCATAATTTAGAAACTCGGTTAATTCAGTCTTAAATAAATTCTTGAGAAAAAATTTGATGAGTTTAATGATTAAATCATAAAATTCTACTTGATTATCACTGTTTTTCCCGGGTATACTGTTCATGAGGAATCCTCCTTATGGTTGGATTTTATTTCGTCAATAAATATTTCAACCATTCAAAAGAAGGATTCCTCTTTTTATTTTAAAAATCTGTTTACACAATTTATTGGCAGATAGCACTTCTTTTTTACTTTCTTTTGAAGAATCACCTCTAAAAACTTTTCAGTAAGCAAGATTAATTAGAACTCCTCCGCTAATTATATTTTACAGTGTAGCAGACAGCAACCTTTCCTATCATATCCTTTGTACCCATCTCATCCATATTGCGATACAGATGAGAAAATTTTCCAAAACAACTCTATAAAAAGAACCTTATTTATATTATATTATTTTTAAACAATCCATCATATTGTGATACTTTTCACTAAACTGCTTAAAATTTTTTAAAATAAAAAAACCTACCATAAGGCAGGCTTTTGAAAAGGGCATCAGCCCTAAATATCAAATGGCGGAGGGACAGGGACTCGAACCCTGACACCTTTCGGCTTCACCGGATTTCAAGTCCGGCTC
>CAZLIW010000143.1:0-5692 GCA_964559325.1 uncultured Halanaerobium sp.
ATTATCATGATTTTTTAGCTGAGATCAAAAAAATTGGAGGTGGGAAATAATGCAGGTAGTTGCAAAAAAACCAGATTCTTTAACAGATAAAGATTTTCATTATTGTCCCGGCTGTACACATGGTATAATTCATCGACTGGTAGCGGAGGTTATGGATGAGCTGGATATTAGAGAAAAGACAATAGGTATAGCACCTGTTGGATGTTCGGTTCTTGCTTATGAATATTTTGATTGTGATATGCAGGAAGCTTCACACGGTAGAGCTCCTGCTGTTGCTACTGGAGTAAAAAGAGTGTATCCTGATAAAGTAGTATTTACCTATCAGGGAGATGGTGATCTTGCTTCTATTGGTACTGCTGAGATAGTTCATGCAGCAAATAGAGGTGAAAATATAACCACTATTTTTGTTAATAATGCTATTTATGGTATGACAGGTGGACAGATGGCACCAACAACTCTTTTAGAACAAAAAACAACAACATCTCCTGCCGGCCGAAAAAAAGATATTGCTGGATCACCAATTAAAATTTCTGAAATGCTTGCTGTACTAGATGGAGCAGTATATATTGAAAGAGTTTCAGTACATGATGTAAAACATATTGTAAAAGCAAAAAAAGCTATTAAAAAGGCGTTTAAAATGCAGCTGGAAGGAAAAGGATTTACAATGATAGAAGTTCTTTCTACCTGTCCAACAAACTGGGGTATAGAACCTGTAGAAGCTTTAAAATGGCTTGAAGAAAATATGATACCGATCTATAAACCACAGGTATTAAAAGATGCTGGGGAGGGAGAATAGAGATATGAAAAAAGAAATGATCTTTGCCGGATTTGGCGGCCAGGGAGTTATGCTTATGGGAAGACTTGTTGCATATTCAGGTATGACAGAAGAATATCATGTTTCCTGGATGCCTTCTTATGGCCCGGAAATGCGTGGGGGTACAGCTAACTGTACTGTTATTGTATCGGAAAAAATGATACCTTCACCACTTTCTTCTAAACCGGATATTGTTGTGGCTATGAACCTTCCTTCAATGTTAAAATTTGTTGATAAAATTAAACCTGGTGGAAAGATTTATATTAACGAATCTCTAATCAATCAGGAAGTAGAGCGAGAGGATATTGAAGTTATTAAAGTTCCGGCAAATAAAATTGCCAATGAACTTGGCGAAAGCAGAATTGCCAATATGGTTATGCTAGGAAGTATAATCTGCAAAGAGGAATTTCTACCTCTTAATACTGTTAAAACTTCACTAAAAGAGGTGCTTCCTCCACACAGACACAATCTGCTGGAAATAAATAATGAAGCACTGGATAGAGGTTGTGCACTTGCTTAAAAGATGATTTTAAAAGGGGCTTCATTTGTTTAAATTACGCTGTAATAAATGAGATGAAGTAATATTGAAATTTTTAGGAATACTCTTTTCTAACTTTAAATCGCTTAAAATTTAATACTAGATTATAATTATTAATTCTAATGATCCTCATCAAAATCTTTTTTAGGCATTTTGGTGGGGATTATTATATTTATCAGCTGTTTTTTGCTATTTAAAAGGATTTTTGGAGTTTTTAGTGAATATTTTATAGAAGAGAAGAATTAATTGGAGGTTCAATAATGGATATACAAAAAGAAAAAAAAATAGATGGAGAAATAATTTATAATGGCAATATTTTAAAACTGCACCGGGATAGGGTAGAATTTCCGGATAAACACAGCTCTATTAGAGAAGTAGTAGAACACAGTGGAGGTGTTGCTATTCTGGCAGAGAATAATGATGGGAAACTTCTGCTGATAAAACAATATAGATATCCTGTAGATGAAATTATTTATGAAATTCCAGCCGGGAAACTGGAAATGGACGAAAAACCGGCAGAATGTGCTCAGCGGGAATTAATAGAAGAAACTGGATATAAACCTGAAAACTTAAAAGAATTATTTAATTTTTATCCAACTCCTGGTTACAGCACAGAATTAATCTATATTTATAAAGCAGAAAATCTTAAGTTTGTCGGGAGAGATCTTGATCCGGGAGAATATATAGAAGTTGTTCCTAAAAATAAATCAGAGGTAAAAGATTTATTAAAAGAAGGAAAAATTAATGACAGTAAAACATTGATTGCCATATTATATTATCTTGGTGATTTTGATGTTTAAAAAATTTTATGCCGATCTTCATATTCATATTGGAGGAGGCAGTGACGGCAGTCCTGTAAAAATAACTGCCTCTCGAAAACTTAACTTTCCCAATATTTTAAAAGAAGCTTATCACAAAAAAGGACTGGATATTGTCGGTATAATTGACTGTGCTTCACCGGTAGTAATTAAAGATATAGAAATGATGCTTGCAGAGGGAGAGATGTCTGAACTTGATTCAGGTGGGATATTATACAGAGATGAACTGCTGGTTCTACTGGGAGCTGAAATAGAAAGCAGAGAAGAAAATGGTGGTCAGGTTCATTATATATCTTTTTTCCCCTATTTATCAGATATTAAAGAATTCAGCCAGACTATGGAACAATATATTTCCAATATAAGTTTGAGTTCACAGACAGCCTATTTAACAGGACAGAAGCTTTTAAAAATTGTTGAATATCACGGAGGGATTTTAATACCGGCTCATATTTTCACACCTCACAAAAGTTTTTACGGTAGAGCCTTTTCCTCTTTTCGAGAAGGTTTTACAGATGCAGAATGGGAAAAAATCCCGGCTGTTGAACTTGGATTAAGTGCAGATACAGAGATGGCAGATTTATTACCTGAACTTAAAGATAAAATTTTTTTGACGAATTCTGATGCCCATTCTCTGCCCAAAATAGCAAGAGAATATAATTTAATAAAGCTAAAAGAACTCAATTTTGAAGAAATTAAAAAAGTATTTAAACAGAAAAAAGGCAGAAAAATAATTAAGAATTTTGGTCTTGATCCTGCTCTGGGTAAATACCACCGATCATACTGCGAAAAATGTAATCAGGTTTTTTCAGGCAGCAGTGCTGTTTTAAAATGTCCTTTATGTGGAAATGAAAATATAACTGTGGGTGTTAAAGATAGGATCCTTGATATTTCACCAGTAAAAAAATCAGCTTCTCCTGCTCATAGACCGGAATACAGATATCAGATTCCACTACTGGATATACCCGGAATAGGAAAGAAAACTCTGAACAGAATGCTCAAAAATTGCGGCAGTGAAATGGATATTCTGCACAGGAAAAGCAGAGAAGATCTCAAACAATGTATGAACAGCAAATTGCTGAGAAAAATTTTAACTGCCAGAAGAGGAGAATTTAAAATAGATTCTGGCGGTGGCGGTATTTATGGAAAAGTTATTATATAGAAATCCATTTTTGTGTAAAAAAGACTTAATATTAAAAGGGAGGAATACTGTGGCTGATGCAAAATTAACCAAATATGCGGATGTTATTGTCAATTATTCGCTCGATGTGAAAAAAGGAGAAGAAGTACTTATCAGGGCGGAAACTGTAAGTGAAGAACTAGTAAAAGAAATCTATAAACAGGTGTTAAAAAAAGGAGCTCATCCACTGATTTTAACTTCTTTTTCAGAACAGGAAGAACTTTTTTATCAATATGCTGAAGAACAGCAGCTAAACTATAAATCACCGTATTTGAAGTACATAACAAAAAATGTAGATGCAATGGTAAGGATCCTGGGAACAAACAACACAAAAAATTTAGCCGGTGTTGATCCAGAAAAAATAAAATTAAGATCACTTGCTTCTCGCGAAATTAGTGAAATAATAATGAATAGAGCAGCAGATGGAGAGCTTAAGTGGAATATCTGCCAGTTTCCAACACATGCAGATGCACAGGAAGCAAATATGTCTCTGTTAGATTACAGGGAATTTGTTTATTCAGCCTGTCACCTTGATAGAAAAGATCCTGTAGCCTACTGGACTGAATTCGGAAAAGAACTGGACAGAATTGCCAGTATTTTAAATACAAAAGAAGAAATACATTTTATTGCAGAAGATACAGATATAAAATGCAGTATTAAGGGAAGGACCTGGGTGGCAGATAAAGGAAAAGAAAACTATCCAGGTGGAGAAGTTTTTACCGGACCAATTGAGGACAGTGTAAATGGGAAAATAAGATTTTCCTTTCCTGGTATTTACAGTGGAAAAGAAATTGAAGATATTCGGCTTGAATTTAAAAACGGTAGAGTGGTAAATGCTTCTGCTGCTAAAGGAGAAAGCCTTCTTCTTTCACTGCTTGATACCGATGATGGTTCCCGCTATATAGGCGAAATTGCTGTAGGATGTAATAGTGGAATTGATAAATTTACCAGGAATATGCTGTTTGATGAAAAAATAGGAGGCACCATTCATTTTGCTGTCGGCAGAAGTTATCCGGAAACTGGTGGAGAAAATATATCTACTATACACTGGGATATGCTCTGTGATATGAAAAATGGTGGAGAAATTTATGCTGATGATGAACTTATTTATAGAGATGGTAAATTTATAATTTAAAGAGGGAGTGATTTTTTTGTCTAAAAAAATTAAAAATACTGCAGATTTAATAAATAAAAAAATTGATTTTAAAATAGAGATTGCTCTTATCCTTGGATCAGGACTTGGTGTGCTGGCAGAAGAAATTAAAAATAAAGTAATTATTGATTATAAAGATATTCCTCATTTTCCTGTTTCTACTGTTAAAGGACATGCCGGGAGGTTTGTAATAGGTCAGCTTTCTGGAAAAAATGTAATAGCAATGCAGGGCAGATTTCACTACTATGAAGGATATTCACTTAAAGAAATAACTATGGCAGTTCGAGTTATGAAAGAACTGGGAGCAGGAAAAATTCTGCTTACAAACGCTGCTGGGGGAATAAATAAAAACTTTTCTCCTGGAGAATTTATGATCATTTCTGATCATATAAATCTAATAGGAGATAATCCGCTAATTGGAGAAAATTTGGATGAATATGGTCCCCGCTTTCCTGATATGACAGAAGCTTATGACAGAAATTTTATTAGATCAGCTGAAAAAGCTGCCCAAAAAAACGGTATACTTATCAGAAAAGGTGTCTATGCAGCTTTAAGTGGACCTTCTTACGAAACTCCGGCAGAAATTAGATATCTGCAGAATATTGGTGCAGATGCTGTTGGTATGTCCACCGTACCAGAAGTTATTGTGGCCAGACATATGAATATGCGGGTGCTGGGAATATCCTGTATTACAAATATGGCTGCTGGAATACTTTCAAAACCTCTGGATCATAAAGAAGTTGTAGAAATTGCTAAAAAGGTAAGACCTCAGTTTTTAAAATTAATGAAAGAAATAATAAAAAACATTTAACTGGAGGTACATAAAATGCGTGCATATGATATAATATATAAAAAACGTGAAGGTGAAAAATTAAATAAAGAAGAGCTGGAATTTCTTATTAATGGATATGTTGCAGATAAAATTCCTGATTATCAGGTTTCTGCCTGGGCGATGGCTGTTTTCTTTAGAGGAATGGATGCAGCAGAAACAGCTAATTTGACAATGATTATGGCAAAATCAGGTGATATGATAGATTTAAGCCCTGTAAAAGGAACTAAAGTTGATAAACACAGCACAGGAGGAGTAGGAGATACTACCACTCTGATACTTGCTCCACTTGTTGCAGCAGCTGGTGTTTCTGTTGCAAAAATGTCTGGTAGAGGCCTCGGCCATACTGGTGGTACTATAGAT
>CAZLIW010000144.1:0-5673 GCA_964559325.1 uncultured Halanaerobium sp.
AAAATTATGCTGATCTAGAATATAAATAAAATGAAAATTGAGAAATCCTTGCTGTAAACAGGTTTAATTCTGATTTAGAAAAAGCTGTTAAATTATTAAGGGATAAATATAAATAATATAGATATCACTTATAAAAATGGAGGTGATTTAAAACAAATATTATTTTGGGGATCTCAGTAGCAGTCTGACGAAATTTAATTGAAAGGAGATTAATATGACAACAAAGGATGAAGAATATGTTTGGGAAAAAAAGATTACTCTCAATGTAAATGAAAAGGATTATGAGATTGTAGTAGAACCTCAGTGGACATTAAGAGAGGTACTGCATGAAAAGTTGGGATTTACTGGGACTAAAGAAATGTGTGACAGAGGAGCATGTGGTTCTTGTACAGTTATAATGGATTCACGTCCGATTTTATCCTGTATGACTTTGGCAATTGAATGTGAAGGTAAAAAAATAGAAACGATTGAACATTTGAATCAAACAGATCATCCTTTAATTGATGCCTATTCAAAGCATCATTCGATGCAGTGTGGTTATTGTACACCTGGATTTGTAATGACTTCTAAGGCTCTACTTGACGAAAATCCTAATCCAACAGAAGAAGAAATTAAAGATGCTCTGGAAGGAAATATTTGCCGCTGTGGAACCTATCCAGCTCACATACCGGCTGTAAAAGAAGCAGCTGAAAAAATCACGGGGAAGGAAGGTTAATTAAATGGATAATGAAGTAAAAAAAATGGAAATAGAACCTTTGGTTCGTGATAGATATATTCCTGAAGAGTTTAATTTGATTGGTAAACGCGGAATAAAGAGAATGGACGGTAAAGAAAAAGCAGGTGGTCAGGCTGAATACACCAGAGATGTAAAACTTCCTGGAATGCTATACTGCAAAATTTATCCTTCTCCCCATGGTCATGCAAAAATAAAAAGTATGAATACTGAGAAAGCTGAAAAATTACCTGGAGTTAGAGCTGTACTCAGATATGATGATGAAGAACTTGAGGGGAAAGAACTGACAGGATTAGAAACTAAGTTTAATGCAGGACACATGCCTTTTGACGGCCAGGATTTTTACAAAGGTAAAGAAGAACTGGCAGTTACTCAGGAGCAGTGGCTTCAGGGTGGTGGCAGAGTTTTAGATGGAGTTGCCTGGTGGGAAGGTCATCCAGTTGGTGCTGCAGTCTGTGCTGATACTCCGGAGATAGCAGAAAGAGCATTAAAGTTAATAGAAATTGAGTGGGAAGAATTACCTGTAATACTGGATCCTCATGAGGCACTTAAACCAGGAGCACCAAAAGCTGCTGAAGAAATAAATGATAAAAATAATATTTTAAGAAAAGTAAAGATAGAGCGAGGAGACATAGAAGAAGGTCTTAAAGAAGCAGATCAAATTATTGAGTTTAAAGCCAGAAGACGTCCATATTCAGTTGCAGGTCCTGAACTAATAAGTGATGTTGTGGCCTGGAAGGGCGACAATCTGGAAATCTGGGCACACCAGCAGCAGGCATATAGTGGTAAAACACTGCTGGCACCAAAATTTGATCTTCCATTAAATAAAATAAAATTACATGTTCCCTATCAGGGATCTCAATTTGGTGGTGGTGGTAATCCAATGATGCACCACACACATGGAGTACATGTAATAAGTACAATATTATCTAAGAGAACCGGAAGACCTGTTAAAACATATTATAATAGAAGAGATAACTTTTACGGCCTGTCTCAGGACGCAGAATGTAAAACCAGTTTTAAAGTTGGTTTTAAAGATGATGGTACAATAACAGCTGTCAAAATAGATAACATATGTGGGAAAATGGGTCAATATGGAATAGATCATTTGATTGAAAATACACGCATTCCAAATCTGCTTTTAAACTATATGGAAACACAGCTCAATATGGCCCCAGCCTGGTGGTTTAGATGTGAACAAAACCACAATACTCTCTGTTTAAGCCTGGTATTTGACCATGTTGCTGATGCAGCCGGTCTTGATCCAACTGATGTAGCACTTAAGAATGATGGAGCAGAAGGAAAAGATATGGAGCATCTGGCTAAGTTCAAGGAAGAGCATGGTTTTCCTGTAAGAGATAGCTTAAAAGAATGTATAGATAAGGGAAAAGAAGCTATAAAATGGGATAAAAAATGGCATAAACCTGGAACTAAAGTTCTTGAAAACGGAAATCTGCATGGTATAGGGTTTACCTGGACACATGAATGGGATGATGCAAGAGGTTGTTCCTGCTGTGGTGTTTTAATGCACTGTGATGGAACTGTAGATATTCTGGCTCAAAAATCTGATGATGGTCTTAATCCTATGACAACACACTGTCAGATAGTAGCAGATGAGATGGGTCTAGAACTTAATGATGTAAACTTTAGATTTTTTGAAGATGTAGGATTTCAGATGATGACACCTGATGGTTCCTGTAACTTATGTGTTGATGCATATGTTTCCAGAAATGCTGCCAGAAAGGCAAAACATAAGCTGCTTGAATATGCTACCACTCCTATTGAACTGATCGATATTGATTATCCACCGGAATTTCCTAAAATGGAGATCGATGATTTAGAAGTAAAAGACAGTATGGTTTATCCTAAGAACAATCCAGAAAGAAAAGTACCAGTTTCTGAAATTGTTAAAAGAGCAACTCTGGATCAGAACGGTACCCGTGCCCCTATATTTGCCTGGGACTGGCACCGTCAGGGAAGATATGGAACCGAAGAAGGAAGAGAACGCCTCTGTAGACAGGCATATTTTTCTGAAGTTGAGGTAGATCCTGATCTGGGTAAAGTATATGTCAAAAAAGTAGTTAATGTTAATGATGTCGGTAAAGCAATAAGTCCAGAGACCTGTGAAGGTCAGCAGTATGGTGGAGACTATATGGGTGTTGGTCGTGCTCTTGCTGAAGAAGTAGTTTATGATCCAGAAACAGGTGTAAAATTAAATGGTAATTTAATTGATTATAAAGTATGGACTATGCGGGATATAGAATCCACAGAAAACTATCTTGTAGAAACTGGTATGGGTTATGGTCCATATGGTTTAGTCGGTATTGCTGAAGATGTTGCTACTGTAATACCAGGAGTAATTGGAACTGCTATTCACAATGCTGTAGGTGAATGGGTGGATGATCATCCTATGACTCCAGCTAAAGTTCTTGCGGCTATAAATAAAGCAAAGGAAAGTGGTGTCTTGAATGAAGAGATTTAAACATTATGATGCTCATACTGTTGAGGAAGCAGCTCAATTACTGGCTGATTTTGAGGGTAGGGCTGAAATAATTGCTGGTGGTACAGATATAGTCGGTAAGTTTAAAGACGAAATTCTGTCTGAACTTCCAGAAGCCCTGATCAACATAAAAACAATAGAAGGTCTGGACTATATTAAAGAAGAAAGTGGGATGCTAAAAATAGGTAGTATGGCACTTCTGCACGACATATATAATAATGAAGTAGTAAGAGAAAAATATGGAGCTTTAGCAGGAGCGGCCCGCAGAACAGCATCACCACATATTCGCGAAATGGGAACAATAGGTGGAAACCTGTGTCAGGATTGCCGCTGCTGGTATTACCGCATGGAAAACAATAGATTTGACTGTGTAAGAAAAGGTGGAGAAGACTGCTTTGCTGAAGAAGGAGAGAATAGATATCACTCGATCTTTGGGGATGTTAAAGACTGTTTGGCTGTTCATCCAAGTGATATGGCACCTGCAGTAATTGCACTTGAAGGTAAAATAAAAACAACTAAAAGAGTAATAGAAGCCAAAGACTTTTATCAGGATGAAGAACCAGAGTATTTTACAGTACTGGAACCGGATGAAATAGTAGTAGAAATACAGATTCCAGAACCACCCAAAAATTCTAAGAGTGAATTTATTAAGTTCGCAATTAGAGAATCTATAGACTTTCCCATCCTAAACTGTGCTGTTCTGGTTGTTAAAGATAAAGATAAAGTCAAAAAAGCAAATATCTGTTTAAATGCAGTTTATACCAACCCGGTTATTGCCGAAAAAGGAATGGAATATTTAAAAGGTAAAAAACTGGATGTAAAAACTGCTAAAGAGGCGGCAGAAAAATCACTTGAAGATGCAGAAGCTTTAGATCACAATGAATACAAAATACAGGCAGCTAAAGGAATTATCAAAAAAACACTGCTGAAATGTAAATAAGTATTTTGTCCGGGATACAGATTAACTGCACATCTGTATCCCGGTATTAAAAATAGCATTTTTGAAAACAAAATATATTAAAAAGGAAGGGAAAAATATGGGACTTGATATAATTGTTTGTGTTAAGCAGGTTAGTGATCCCGATTATTTTTCGGAAATAACTCTTGATCCTGAAACCGGTAATATTCAGCGGGATAAAGTTCCTGCAGTAATGAACTCTTTTGATGAACATGCACTTGAAGAAGCTTTAAAGCTGAAAGATGAATTTGGAGGTAAGGTAACAGTAATAAGTATGGGACCTCCAAAAGCCAGTGAAGTACTTGAGTGGTCTTTAGCTTTAGGTGCAGACGAAGCAGTACTTTTAAGTGATAAAGCGTTTGCAGGAGCTGACAGCTGGGCAACTGCGGTTGGATTAGCAGAATATATAAAAGATAAAAGCTTTGATTTAATTTTTTGTGGTAATCAATCTGACGATGGAGCAACTGCTCAGGTAGGACCACAGATAGCAGAAATTTTAGACATACCCCATTTAACTTTTGTAAGCGATTTAGAAAATATTGATGCTGAGAATAAAGAAGCTGTTGTAAAAAGAGAGATAGAGTATGGTGGATATATGAAATTCAAACTTAAAATGCCCGGACTTATTGCAGTTTTAAAAAATATCAATGAAGTTAGAGAAATTACAGCTGAAGGTATGATGACTGCAGGAGAAAAAGAATTTAATACTTACACAGCTGAAGACCTTAATATCGATCCAAAAACTATCGGTCTGGAAGGATCACCTACTCGAGTTATCAGCACATATGAACAGACTTTCGAAAGAGAAAAAAATATATTTGAAGGTATTTCTAAAGAAATTATAGAAAAGGTAAAAGAAAGGATTTTGAGTCAGGATGTGCTGTAAATTTAATATAGAAAGGAAGATTGATTAGCAGATGAAAACCCAAAATGAAATTTTAATATGGCTGGAGCAGAGAAATGGAGATATAATGGATGTTTCAATGCAGGCACTGGGTAAAGGGATAGAGCTTGCAGAAGAATTAGATGCTGAGGTTTCTGCTTTAATTATCGGTCATGAAATAGATGATATGATAAAAGATCTGCAGGAATATAGAGTAAATAAAATATATAGTGTATCAGATCCAGAACTCAAAAATTTTAGAATTGATCTTTATACAAACATTATTAGTGATTTGTTAGAGAATCCAAGGCCAGAAATTATGTTATTTGGAGCAACAGATCTCAGCCTTCAGCTGGCCCCGGCAGTTGCTGCCAGGTTGGAAACAGGGTTAACAGCTCACTGCAGTGATTTATACATAAAAGAAATCGATGGTGAAAAACAGCTGATTACAACAGTTCCAGGTTTTAAGGGTGGATGTATAGTTGAAATAGTCTGTCCCAAACATAGACCACAAATGGCAACAATAAGTGCAGGAGCAGTAAAAAAACCTGAGAAAAATAAGAAAATAAAAGGTATACAAACTGGAGGAATCTATATTA
>CAZLIW010000145.1:0-5612 GCA_964559325.1 uncultured Halanaerobium sp.
ATAAAGAAAATAATAATATACTGCCTGTGCTTGCTGAAATAAATATATCTGTTAAAAGAGGAGAGTTTATATGTATAATAGGGCCAAGTGGCTGTGGTAAAAGCACCCTCTTTAATATATTAGTTGGACTCGAAAAACCTGATAAAGGTAGAATTTTTCTGGAAGGTGAAGATATAACTGCAACTCGGGGACATATTGCGTATATGCCCCAGAGAGATCTTCTGTTTCCCTGGAGAACTGTAATGGAAAATGTGCTGCTTGGAGTTGAAATAAAGAAAGAAGATCTTAAAAAAGCTCATCAGGAAGCAGAAAAATTAATTCCACTTTTTGGTCTGGATGGATTTGAAAATCATTATCCTGACCAGCTTTCTGGAGGTATGCGCCAGCGGGCTGCTCTTTTGAGAACAGTACTGACACATAATGATATTCTGGCTCTGGATGAACCTTTTGGGGCTTTAGATGCACTGACAAGAAATACCATGCAGGAGTGGATTTTATCAATTCAGGAAAGACTCGATAAGACTATTTTATTTATTACACACGATATTGAAGAAGCAATTCTGCTGGCAGATAGAATTATTGTTTTAAACGGGCGTCCTGGCCGAATAATTGATAAACTAAAAATTGATCTGACACATCCCCGCTGTAGAACAGATAAAGTATTCGTCGATTACAGAGAAAAGCTGCTGGAACGTTTGTCTGCAGAAGATGAGTTTAATAAAAGTAAATAAAAAATAAATAAACTTATTTATAGGAGTTTTCCCATTTTATAATTTGTAGTTTAATAAAGTTATAATATAGAGGGAAGCTCTTTATTTTTATAGAAAGAAAGTCTTTTGCTTTTGCTGATGCAAAAATTAAATTCAGCATCTGATCTGGCCGAAAAAACAGGTTTTTGAGGTAAATATAGAAGCTTTTTTAGAGTGAGTAAACATTGAGTTTTCTCCTTCAAAATGTTATAATATTTAGTGATAGTGATATAGTGAAAGTCTGCTCGCAAACCTCGTGGGCTTGCCCCGAGGAGGGTCAAATAGTTTGAAAATAAAATAAATATGCTGAGGTTTGGTGATATCATGATAAACAATTATCAGATTTATATAATATCTGATTCAATAGGAGATACAGCAGAACAGGTGGCAAGAGCTGCAGCCGAACAATTCAGAGACATTGATTATGGAATAAAAAAATATCCTTATGTTAGAAGTAAAGAATCAATAGATGATATTATTGATGAAGCTAAAAATAATAAATCTATTGTAATATTTACTATGGTAAATGAAGATTTTTATGAATATTTAATAAAAATTTGTTCTAAAGAAGATATACCCTATATTGATATTATGACACCTACTTTAAAAATTTTTAGTGAATTTCTCAACAGTAATCCGATTCGCCAGCCAGGACTTATTAGGGAATTGGATGAAAATTATTTCAAACGGGTTGAAGCAGTAGAATTTGCAGTAAAATATGATGATGGTAAAGATCCAAGAGGGATATTAAAGGCAGACATTGTTTTAATCGGTGTTTCCCGTTCCTCAAAAACACCACTCAGCATGTATCTTGCTCACAAAAACTATAAAGTAGTAAATATTCCCCTGGTTAAAGATGCAAAAGTTCCTGATCAAATATATCAAATTCCCAGGCGAAAAATAGTTGGACTAACAATAGATCCAGTTGATTTAATAGAAATACGAAAAGAGAGGATAAAGGTTTTAGGACTGGACAACAGTGTAGATTATGTTTCACTGGAAAAAATAATGGAAGAATTAAATTATGCAGAAAAAGTAATGAAGAGAATTGGATGTCCAGTTATTGATATGACTAAAAAAGCTGTGGAAGAAGCAGCAAGTATTGTTATTGATATTATCAATGGTTTGAATTAATTAAAGGAGGGGTTTTGTTGAAAAAGTATATCTATTCTTTTGAAGAAGGCAAAAAAGAAATGAAATCATTATTAGGTGGTAAAGGTGCAAATCTGGCGGAGATGAGCAGTATAGGTTTACCAGTACCTCCAGGATTTACGATAACCACTGAGGCCTGTATAAGATATCTTGAAATGGATGAAACTCTAGAAGAAAGTATAAAAGAAGGTATCTTTGAACATATGAAAGAACTGGAAGATAAAATAGGGAAAAATTTTGGTGATTTAAAAGACCCCTTACTGGTATCTGTCAGGTCTGGCGCCGTAATATCTATGCCCGGTATGATGGATACAGTACTTAATCTTGGCCTTAATGACAAGAGTGTTGAAGCACTGGCAGAAAGAACAGATAATCCGCGATTTGCTTATGACAGTTATAGAAGATTGATTCAGATGTTTGGTAATGTTGTGCTGGGTATAGCCGCTTATCAGTTTGATAATTTTCTGGAAAAGAAAAAAGAGAAAAATGGATATGACAATGATACTGAACTGACAGTAGGAGATTTGAAAGATATAATCGATGATTATAAAAAATTAATTAAAAAGAAAACAAATATAGAGTTTCCACAGGATCCAAATGAACAGCTTTTAATGGCAGTAAAAGCTGTCTTCAGTTCCTGGAATAATTCGCGTGCAATATCATATAGAAACATTAATGATATTCCACATGATTTGGGAACAGCTGTTAATATTCAAACAATGGTTTTTGGTAATGTTGGGGAAAATTCAGGAACCGGAGTTGCATTTACCAGAAATCCTGCTACAGGAGAAAATAAGGTATTTGGAGAATTTTTGCTCAATGCTCAGGGAGAAGATGTTGTTGCCGGTATAAGAACTCCAAAAGATATTCGTGAGTTAAAAAATCTGATGCCTGAAGTATATGAAGAATTTATGGATGTTACCGAAACCCTAGAACAGCATTATAAGGATATGCAGGATATAGAATTCACTATACAGGAAGGTAATCTCTTTCTTCTGCAGACAAGAACAGGAAAACGTACTGCAGATGCTGCAGTTAATATAGCTGTAGATATGGAAGAAGAAGGCTTGATTGATAAAGAAACAGCTATAATGAGGATTGATCCTGAAGATATCAGTCAGCTTTTACATCCTAACTTTAAAGACGAAGAACTAGAAAAAGCTGATATACTTGCAAAAGGCCTGGCGGCTTCACCTGGAGCAGCAACAGGTAAAGTATATTTCACTTCTGAAGAAGCAGCAGAAGCAGCAGAAGATGGAGAAAAGGTAATTTTAGTACGTAAGGAGACATCACCTGAAGATATAGAAGGAATGGTTAAAGCTGAGGGTATCCTTACATCACGTGGTGGAATGACCTCACATGCAGCTGTTGTAGCTCGTGGAATGGGTAAATGCTGTGTAGCCGGTGCAGGGGAAATACAGGTAGATGAAGAAAAAAAACAGTTTATTATTGATGATAGAGTATTTAATGAAGGAGATTTTATTTCTCTTAATGGAAGTACTGGAGAAGTTTATGCTGGAGTTGTGGAAACAACCGATGCATTTTTAACAGAAAACTTTAAGATGCTGATGGAATGGTCTGATGAGTACAGAAAACTTGGTGTCTGGACAAATGCTGATACTCCTCATGATGCTGAAGTAGCTTTAGATTTTGGAGCAGAAGGTATAGGTCTCTGCCGGACAGAGCATATGTTCTTTGACAGTGAAAGAATTATGGCTGTAAGAGAAATGATTGTTTCCAGCAGTAAAAATAAGAGAATGAAAGCACTGGATAAATTATTCCCATATCAAAAAGAAGATTTTAAAGGTATATTTAAAGTAATGAAAGATTTAAATGTTACTGTTCGTCTGTTGGATCCACCTTTACATGAATTTTTGCCTAATAATGAAAAAGATATAAAATCTCTGGCAAAAGAATTAAGTATTACAGCAGATGAGCTGAGGAGAACAGTAGAAGATCTAAAAGAAATGAATCCTATGCTTGGCCATAGAGGATGTCGTCTGGGCATAACTTATCCAGAAATTTATGAAATGCAGGTTAGAGCAATTATATCTGCTGCAGTAGAAGTTAAACAGGAAGAAGGATATGATGTTAAACCTGATATTATGATCCCACTTATTGGTACTGAAAAAGAACTTATTATTTTAAGAAAAATGGCAGTAGAGATTGCTGAGGAGCTAATATCTGAAGCAGGTGTTGATATAAATTACTCAGTTGGGACAATGATAGAGGTGCCGAGAGCTGCCCTGCTTGCTGATAAAATAGCCAAACATGCAGATTTCTTCTCCTTTGGAACCAATGATCTTACTCAAATGGCATTTGGATTTTCTCGTGATGATGCCGGTAAATTTATTGGTGAATATGTAGATAAGGAGATACTGCCCAAAGATCCATTCTCTGTTCTTGATCAGGAAGGTGTAGGAAAATTAATGGAAATGGCGGTTAAGATGGGAATAGAAAGCAATAAAGATCTTAAAGTGGGTATCTGTGGAGAACATGGTGGTGAGCCGGCTTCTATAGATTTCTGCCACAGAACAGGTCTTAATTATGTTTCCTGTTCACCCTACAGAGTTCCAATTGCTCGCCTTGCCGCTGCTCAGTCAGCTATAGATAATGAGTAATTTTTGAGAATAAAAAAGATTAATTTCAAAAAACTCTTCAGATAAAGGAGAGATTCCTTATCTGAAGAGTTTTTTCTTGACAATTAACTATAATTCACTGTATACTTTAAAAAAAATACTTTAGTTAAAAAAAGCAGGAAAGGAGATTTGAATGGAATACAATAAGATACTTATTCTAGATTTTGGCGGGCAGTACAGTCAGTTGATTGCACGTCGGGTGAGAGAATTTAATGTTTATTCTGTAATTAAGCCACATGATATTGCTTTAAATGAAATAAAAGAAATAAATCCAGATGGTATAATATTTTCTGGAGGTCCTGATAGTGTTACATCAGATGGTGCTCCTGGTGTCAACAATGCTGTATTTGAGCTGGGAATTCCTATTCTGGGAATCTGTTATGGTATGCAGCTTATGGCTCAACTGCTTGAAGGAGGAGTTGTAGAAAAGGCAGAACATGGTGAATATGGAAAAGCTGAATTAGAAATTTTCACTAATAAAGGTCTTTTTAATGAACTGGATAATAGAAAACAGGTTTGGATGAGCCATGGAGATCATGTGCGGGAAATACCGGAAGGTTTTGAAGTTATTGGTAGAACAGATCTGACTCCAGTAGCAGCAATGGCAGATATTACCAGAAATTTTTATGGTGTTCAATTTCATCCGGAAGTACTGCACACTGTACAGGGAAAAACTATTCTTCATAATTTTCTTTTTAAAATCTGTAAAGCCAGAGCCAGCTGGAATATGGCAGATTATATAAATGAAGAAGTGGAGAGAATTCAGAATCAGGTTGGAACAGGTAGAGTAATCTGTGGTCTTTCTGGTGGGGTAGATTCTGCTGTAGCTTCTGCAATTGTACATAAAGCCATTGGGGATCAGCTGACCTGTATTTTTGTTGATCACGGACTTCTGCGCAAAGGAGAAGCAGAACAGGTGAGGAGAACCTTTGGTGAAGAGTTTAATATACCATTAGTATATGTAGATGCAAGAGAGAGATTCTTAAAAAGGCTCACCGGTGTAAGTGATCCGGAAACAAAGAGAAAAATTATTGGAAACGAATTTATCCGTGTATTTGAAGAAGAGGCATCT
>CAZLIW010000146.1:0-5596 GCA_964559325.1 uncultured Halanaerobium sp.
CTGACATCTAAAGGAAGAAAATTCTTAAACAATTTTTTAGCTTTTAGGAAAGAAGCACATCTTGAAATAATGAAGCTGGAAGATAAATATTTTGGTAGAGATTTTTGGGATGAGATATATTGAAAGAGATTGGAATATGTTCTGACAGCAGCAGAAGCAAGAAAAAATATTTTTGTATAGCAAAACTCCGGTTTTATCAGCCGGGGTTTTTTTGAATTAAAATACAGGTTATAATTTACTTATCATCTGAAACAAAAATAATTCCATATTTATACTATTATATTAACATAAAATATCAGATATTTAATCAAATTTTTTTAAATAATTTACTTATTATCTAAATTAAGTTAATATAAAATCATATTCGTAAATTCAATTTGGTTCGCTAGAAATTTTTATCTGCAGTAAACTATTAAATATATACTAAATATAAATCTTAATTTTAAAAACTATTAAGAAATCAGAAAAAATGTTCGATTTTGTTAAATTTAAAGTAAAATTTTCTTGAAGTTTGATAAAGCTATGTTATAATTAGTATAAATATTAATTATATTATTCACAAAATAATATAATACATAATTTTATTCAAAAACATAATTTTTAGGAGGGTATTTTTAATGAAAAACAGATTATTATCAGCTGTAGTTATCACACTGCTTATAGTTATATCTGCAGCACCATTTTCTTCAGCAGGGCTTTTTGGTAGTGGTGATATGAAGAGTGAGATAAACTTCAGGGGTTCATCTACTCTGGCTCCTGTTATATCAAAATTATCTGATTCATTTAGAGAAGAGTATCAGACATGGGATAATGTAAATAAAGATTTTTCAGAAGAAGACATTGAAATATTCATTTCTGCTGGTGGCTCTGGTGCAGGTGTAAAATCAGTTATTGATGGTGTATCAGATTTTGGCATGGTATCAAGAAATGTGGCAGAAGATGAAAAAAGCAGTATCGAAGAATATAAGGAATATAAGTTAGGTGTTGATGCTTTAACAGTTTCTATTAACCCAGACAATAAAGTTAATCAGTTAAAAGAAAGTTTTTCAACTGAGGAAATCAAAAATATTTTCTCCGGTGAATATAAATACTGGGATGATTTAGATTCTCAACTTCCTCATAAAGAGATAATTGTTATCACGAGAGATTTGGCTGGTGGAGCTCATAAAGTATTCCAGAAAAAGATCATGGGAGATGTAGATGTTAAAAGTTCTGCAGTACAGTCCCCTTCAATGGGAGCTTTATGCAATAAAATTATGGAAAATCAATTTGCAATTGGATATGCATCTGTAGGAGTTGTTAACCGTAATAAAGGTAAAATAGTTCCAATGAAAATAGATGGAGTTGCTCCAAGCAAAGAAAATATAGTCAGTGGAAGCTATAAAGTTTCTAGACCACTTTTAGTAATAAGAAGTGGAGAACTTTCTCCAACTGAAGATGAATTTATGGATTATCTGCTTTCTTCAGAAAGTGCAGATGTTATTGAAGAAATGGGTTTTGTACCTGCAAATTAAAAAATCAAACTGCAGAGGGAGAAATCCCTCTGTTTTTAAGTTTAAGTTATATTTTTAGATAATATATTTATAATTGTAGTTAAAATTGAGTATATAATCGTTCTATATATTAACCAGGAAGTGAATTTATGAAATTCGATAAAATATTTTCATTTTTAATTAAAATAATAGCATATTTTTCTATACTAATACTGGCATTTATAATTTTCTTTATAGCAAAAGAGAGTACAGGAGCTTTTAGTCAGATATCTTTTTTTGATTTTTTATTTGGTACAGAGTGGCATCCAATAAAAGCAGAGCCCCAGATAGAAATATTACCAATGATAACAGCGACTATATATGTTTCTTTAGTAGCTATTTTAATATCTCTTCCTATTGGTATAGGTACTGCAGTATTTTTATCTACTGTGATAAATAAAAAGTTTAAAAAAATATTTGATCCTCTGGTAGATATCCTGGCAGGAATTCCATCGGTGATTTATGGTCTGATAGGTTTTGTGGTTATAGTAAAATCTTTTGAAGAGTATTTTTCTTTCCCATCAGGTGAATCAGTGCTTGCAGGTGGAATTTTATTATCTATAATGGTTTTGCCCTATATAATTTCTACTGTAAAAGAGTCAATGGTTAGAATACAGGAAAATTATAAAATATCATCACAGGCTCTTGGGGTATCAAAATGGCATATGATCAGATATTTAATTTTACCTGCTGCTAAAAAAAGTATTATTGCCGGTTTGATTCTTGCTTTTGGTAGAGCCATGGGAGAGACTATGGCAGTTATGATGGTTATAGGTAATAGTCCCATTATGCCTAAGCTTTTTGGTAGAGCCCAGACAATACCAGCTCTGATAGCCCTGGAGATGAGTGGGGCTCAGATTAACAGCCTGCATTATCATTCGCTTTTCGCTGCTGGACTTCTGCTTATGTTTATATTGTTTGGTATTAATATAATCTTTTACCGACTTAAAGAAAAAAGCGACTTTTAAGAAGGGATAAAATTATGAAAAACAGCAAATATACTATATTAAAGCTCTGGATATACTTAAGTACAGTAATTGTTATCTCAATAATTTCATTCATTATTTTATTCATTTTTACAAAAGGTATTAAATTTATAGATATGCAGTTTCTATTTGATAGACCCAGAGGGATGCCGCTGGGGGTAGAGGGCGGTATTTTTCCTGCTATTATGGGGAGCATTTATTTTACCTTAATTGCCACTGTTTTTGCTTCTGTAATTGCTATTTCGGTTGCCGTATATATCAAATTTTATGCTCGAAACAGCAGGATTAAAGCAGTAATGCATCTTGTAATTCAATCTATTACAGGGATTCCTTCTATTGTATTAGGACTTTTTGGCTATAGTTTTCTTGTTGTATATTTGAATATGGGGGTTTCTTTACTGGCAGGTGGTTTAACTCTTGGAGTTATGATTTTTCCTTTTATAGAAGTACGGATAGAAAAAATATTAAATGAAGTCGATAAAGAAGTTATATATAGTTCATATGCTCTGGGCCTTTCCAAATCATATACTTTTTTAAAACTGATTTTACCAATCTGTTTTAATGATATTTTATCTACAATAACTTTAGCAGCGAGTTTTGCAATGGGTGCGGCTGCACCTGTGATTTTTACCGGTGCAGTTATTAATTCATCTGTTCCTAAAAATATTTTATCTCCTGCGATGGCTCTTCCATATCATTTATATATATTGGTTGGAGAAGGAATTTCTCTTGATATGGCATATGCAACAGCATCTGTTCTGCTCATATTATTATTTTTAATTAATCTTCTAGTTTTAATAGCAGCTTATTTTAGAAAGGGGATATAATATTGGAAACAATAATGAGTATAAAAAACTTATCCGTATATTTTGGTGAGACAGAGATATTAAAAAAAATAAATCTTGATTTAAATAAAAATAAAATAACGGCTGTAATCGGGCCATCTGGCTGTGGCAAGTCAACTTTTATGAAGTCACTTAATTTACTGGTAAATGAAGAAGAAAATTTTAATGGTGAAGGCCAGATATTGTTAAATGGTAAAGATATAATGACAATGGATAAAGAAGAGGTACGGGAAAATATAGGCATGGTTTTTCAGCATCCGACAGCATTTCCATTTTCAATTTATAAAAATTTAACATATGCTCCGATATATTATGGAATCAAAGATAAAAATAAGTTAAGAAAAATAGTAGAAGAAAAACTCAAGATGGCAGGAATATATAATGAGGTGAAGGATAATCTTGATATGACAGCCAGCAAGTTGTCAGGAGGCCAGCAGCAGAGGCTCTGTATAGCGAGAGCTTTAACTGTTGAACCGGAAGTGATTTTACTTGATGAACCCTGTTCTTCACTGGATCTAAAAAATATTGAAAATATAGAAAAAATGCTGGTGGACATATCAGATGAATATACTATATTGATAGTGACTCATAATCTGGCCCAGGCTGAACGAATTGCTGATTATACAGCATTTATCCTTAATGGAGAATTAGTAGAATATGCAGAAACAAAAAAGATTTTTAATGATCCACAGGATATTAGAACTAAAGAATATATTGCCGGATTATATGGTTAAAATACAGTGATTTAATAATCAGGTGCCAGGTATTAAATATACCAGGTGCCTGATTTTTTATTTGCTCATTGACTTTTAATAAGTTATAATAATTACAAATATTTATCATTAGTAAATATTTGTAAAAACGAATAAAAATCTTTGTGAAAAATAGTGCATAAATTAATATTAACTCTTATAAAAGTGTAATAAAACATATAAGAATTTTAGGGGGAGTAAATATTGAAATTAGCAAGTTATGACATTCAGGCGAAAGAAATAATGGCAGAAGACTTCATTAAAATAAAAAAAGGAAGCAGTATAGAAAAAATTTCAGATATGTTGATGAAGAATACAAAAAAAGAGATTTTTATTGTCGATAAAGCAGATAATCTTAGAGGAATAATAACCTTAAAAGATCTTTATAATATCTGCCAAAAAAATAGAAATAGTCTTAATGATTTTTTAAAAAGAGATATAATTTACATTAGACCTGAAGATTCACTGCGTCAGTGCAGAGATTTGATGGTAAAAGAAGATATTGGGAGATTGCCAGTTATCCGCAATTCGCGATTAGTTGGGGTAATTCGTCAGGAGCACATTAGAAATTTTCTCTATATGAGGATTGAAAAAATAGGAGTTCTTCTAAAATATATAATTAATAATATCAGTGAGGCTATTTGTTTAATTGATGAAGAAGGTAGAGTTTTGATCTGGAATAATAATGCAGAAGATCTTTATGGAATTACTTCAGCAGAAATTGAAGGAGAACTACTACAGGATTTTTTTCCTGATGCTATTGATGTTAAAATTTTAGAAACCAGAAAAGCAGTAAAAAATATTTATCATACACCTCGCAAAGGCTCACATATTATAATTAGTGCAGTACCTATTTATATTAAAGGAAAATTTATTGGAGTGGTAAGTACAGACCGTGATATTTCTGAAGTAAAAAAAATGCAGGGAGAACTAAAACAGGCCAATGATTTAATAGAATTTTTGCAAAAAGAGATTGATAAAAATTCTGATAATAATTTTGGCAATGTTGTGGGCCAGAGTAAAGCAATTAAAGAAAAAATAGATATGTCAAAAAGAGTTGCAAAAAGCAGTGCCTCTATTTTAATAACTGGAGAGAGTGGAAGTGGCAAAGAAGTTTTTGCAAGAGCCATTCATGATTACAGTAATGTAGAGGGTTATTTTGTGCCAGTAAACTGCAGTGCTATTCCGAAAGAATTATTTGAAAGTGAATTTTTTGGTTATGAAGAAGGTGCATTTACCGGAGCTAAAAAAGGAGGAAAAAAAGGACTCTTTGAACTGGCTAATAATGGGACAATTTTTTTGGACGAAATAGCAGATCTTCCTTTATTTATGCAGGCTAAATTGCTTAGAGTACTTCAGAATAAAACTATTAAAAAAATAGGTGGAGAAAAGGAATTAGAACTTAGTTTAAGAGTAATTTCAGCAACAAATAAAGATTAAGTAAAATGGTTGAGAAGGGGGAATTTAGAGAAGATTTATAT
>CAZLIW010000147.1:0-5593 GCA_964559325.1 uncultured Halanaerobium sp.
AAGTGCTTCTTCTCTTTCCCTGGCTGCTTTTATAAAAATTTTTAATTTTTCTTTACATTTTTTTTGGCCTACATATTCTGTGAGAGTTTCCGGCCTCAATCCTCTATCAAGACCGTGATCATCACTTTTCTTTTTGGGAGAAACTATTCTTCTTTCACTATTATCCATAGTTATCTCTCCTTACCCAAATAACTCAAAACCAGTCTTATTTTTTCTGAGACTGCTATATCTTTATCAAATTTTATCTCCTGAAGTGTCCGTACTATTTCCTTCTCATTATAACCTAAAGATAAAAGTGCATCTATAATATCATCTCGATCTCCAGAAGAATGTGCTGGAAAATTCTGTGATGTATTTAGGCCAGCTGCAAATTCCTTTAATTTGCTCTGCAGCTCAAGAATTAATCTCTGAGCTGTTTTTGGCCCAATTCCAGTAATTTCTTTTAAAACAGGCTGATTTTCCTGAAGAATAGCAGATATAAATCTATCTGTTGGCATCGAATTTATTATATTCAATGCTGCTCTGGGACCAATTCCATTCACTGTAATTAAAATTTCAAAAAGTTCTTTATCCCTTTTTTGAGAAAAGCCAAATAATTTAATAGCATCTTCTCTAACATATGTATATATAAAAATTTCAATTTCCTCTCCCAGAGAAGGTAGTTTTGTAAATCCTGCCAGCTCTATTTCAAATCCTATCCCATTTATTTCTAAAATGACTGTTTCCATCTCCAGATTAATAATTTTTCCTCTTAAATAGCCAATCATAAGCTTTCACTCCATCTTGATTTTGCACTATATACATGGCCGTGACATACTGCAATTGCAAGAGCATCAGCAGCATCATCAGGACGAGGTATTTCAGAAAGATTTAAAAGATTTTTTACCATCTGCTGAACCTGGTTTTTGTCAGCTCTACCATAACCAACAACAGCCTGTTTAATCTGCAGAGGTGTATATTCTGCAACCGGTATATTGGATTCTGCTCCTGCAAGAAGTATTACTCCCCTTGCCTGTCCAACAATTATTGCAGTTTTAACATTTTTATTAAAAAAAAGTTCTTCAACCGCCATCTGATCTGGTTTATATTCATCAATTAACTCTATCATATTTCTATATATAATTTTTAATCTCTCAACATCCGTTTTATCAGATGAAGTTTTAATAACACCATATTCTAATACATCAAATCTATTCCCTTCTTTTTCTACAATAGAAATTCCTATTGTAGCAAGTCCAGGGTCAACCCCTAAAATTAACAAATAATCACCTGCCATTCTCGAATACAAACTAATGTTTGAATTTATTATAGCATAAATATTAAAAGGGTACAATTGAATCAATATCAATCAAAAAAATAAAGACACTGATATCAGTGCCTTCTGAAAAGTTTTCACTTAATCTTCTTCGGCTTCAATTTCTGCCATTATATCATCCGGGATATCAAAGTTTGAATATACTTCCTGAATATCATCATGATCCTCTAACAAATCCATCAACCTCAGCATCTTTTTTGCTTCAACTTTATCAAGTTCAACTTCATTATCAGGTATCATAGCCAGGTCAGCAGATTCAAACTCATATCCAGCTTCTTCCAGAGTCTTTCTTGCAGATTCATAATTGGAGGGATCAGTATATATTACTGCCCTTTCTTCTCCATAGTCCAAATCTTCAGCTCCTGCCTCAAGGGCTTCTAATAATAAGTTATCTTCTTCAACATCATAGTCTTTTAAATCAATAACTAGCTCACCTTTTCGCTGAAACATCCAGGCTACACAGCCGTTTGATCCTAAATTGCCGCCATTTTTATCCAGAATATGACGCACTTCGGAAGCTGTCCTATTTCTATTATCAGTCATTATATCAAGATAAAGAGCTACTCCACCGGGGCCATAACCTTCATAGACAAATGATTCGTAGCTCATTCCTTCTAAGTTTCCAGTTCCACGCTTGATAGCACGTTCAATATTATCATTGGGCATATTATTATCTTTAGCCTTCTGAATAGCCATACGAAGATCGGAATTCATTTCTGGATCTCCGCCACCTTGCCTGGCAGCAACAGCTATTTTCCGACTTAATTTGGAGAAAAGTTTTCCCCTTCTTTTATCTTCTTTTTGTTTTTTATGTTTAATATTGGCCCATTTAGAGTGTCCAGCCATAATATACCTCCTTAATTAATTGTGCAATTAATTCTAACATATTTAGTCGTTTTTTTCAATCTTCGCATAATCAAGAATATCTATTAAATCCTGTAGAAAATTATATATTAATTCAAGTTCTCTTTCATTTCTATTAACAAGAAGCTCATTAATATCTTTAATTTTAATACTTTCAGTTACTGTCAGATTTCCATTTTTTCGAACGAGAAATTCTATTCCAATATTAAGTGCATCTGCTATCTTCTGAAGTGCTTTAAATGACGGTGTTTTTTCCCCTCTCTCAACCTGACCAATATTTGTGTAATGGAGATTTGCTTTTTCGCCTAGTTTCTCCTGAGTCAGATTGAGATTATAACGCATCTTCTTTATTCTCTCTCCTAAATTTTTCTCAGACATAATTTTCACCTCTAGTAATTATCATAAGGTGAAAAAATACAGTTTTGAAGAGACTATATGTATTTTTATAAAGACTATAAATATTATTATATTATTTAAGTATTAAAAAATCAATTTTTAATCATTTTTTAACATATATAAGTATTGAAATTTAGCAAGAACACAAATTAAAAGCCATGACAGAAATAAGTCATGGCATTAATTCTATAAGTTATCTCTAAGATTATTTATCAATTGGTGGAGCTGTTTTTTTCCTCCATTATTCCATTTAGAAACAAACTCTTTTATTTTTTCTTTTTCTGATTCCGATACACTGATGTCAGTATTATCTTCTCTATCAATTTTTTTCATTAAATTTATTGCCTTTTTAAGCGGATACTGTATCTTATAATATATTTGATCAGTCATTAGTTTCCTCCTCTAATTCCTGAATAAATTCACTCATTAAATTCAGTCCTTCTTTATCAATATATCTTATATAACCTTCCAGAGTAATTATCCTATTATCAAGTACCCTATCACTCATTTCAGGAGCAAAATTGTTAAATTGATCTGATTTTTCAATTGCAGAATCGATATACGCTATTGCTTCCAGCATAGTATTTTCCATCTTAACACCCCTTTTAATATTTAAAATGTATATAATAAGTTAACCTGTAAGCCGAGTTCTGTATTAAGTGATCATCTATCTTAGCTAATAATTACCTATTAGCTTGAGCGTCCTTACCCGGAGAAAAGCGGACCGCTCCTCATTCTCCCTATTTGGACTTACTCCAGATGGGGTTTACCTAGCATTCCAGTCACCTGAAACCTGGTAAGCTCTTACCTTACCTTTTCACCCTTACCTTAAATAAGGCGGTATATTTCTGTGGCACTTTCCTGGGAGTTACCTCCACTGGGAATTACCCAGCATCCTGTCCTATGGAGCTCGGACTTTCCTCAGCCAAAAAGGCTGCGATCACCTGGTCAACTTATTTTTACACATTTTAAAGTATACCATTGGATTAATGATATGTCAAGCAAATCACTCAACTTAAAATTACCTGTAATTCCAGGGATTTGTATTAATATTGGATATCACAAATTCAACATCTTTTTTATTCCGTTTATCAGCATAAGAAGTCAATTTTTGGTATAATAAATCTTTTACCCAAATTTCACTTTCATAATGACCAATATCAATTAATGCCAAATCCATTTCTTCAGCATACTGCGCCTCATGATATTTAACATCACCAGTTAAATATAAATCTGCTCCTTTATATGCGGCTTTTTTGATAAGATCTGCACCACTACCATTACATACTGCAGCTTTTTTTATCTTTTTGTTTTTATCTCCTACAAATTTAAGATAGGGGAGATTCAATTCTTTTTTTACAGTATTCAAATAATCATCTAACAATATTTCGCCTTTGAGATAACCTATTCTGCCAATCCCACTAACTTTACTCTTCCTATCAATTTTATAAATATCATATGCTGTTTCTTCATAAGGATGAACTTTTAATACAGCTTTTAAAACCTGATCAATTTTATCTTCAGCTACTACTGTTTCCAGTTTAATTTCATCTACTTCCGAAATCTTTCCAGTGCTGCCTATATGAGGACTGGAACCCTCCAGAGGCTTAAAGCTGCTTTTTCCCTGTAAATAAAATCCGCTGTGGCTGTACTTACCCATTTTACCGCCACCGTTTTCATATACAGCAGATTTAATTTCATCTATATAATTTTTCGGTACAAACACCACAAATTTATAATAATTTTCAGATTTTGTTACTTCAAGCGGATGAAAATTCTTAATACCTAGTTTATTACAGATATAATCATTCAGTCCTTCTTGTGCAATGTCAAGATTTGTATGTGCAGAAAAAACAATTATATCATTCTTTATTAATCTTATAATCATCTGTCCTACAACAGATTCTGAACTCACTGAATTTATACCATTAAATATTACAGGATGATGTGTAATTATCATATTGCAATTGTTTTCTATTGCTTCATCTATAACCTTATTATTTAAATCCAGGGCCAGCAAAATTTTTCCCACTTCATTATTAATATCACCAATCTGAAGGCCAACATTATCCCATTCTTCGGCAAGTCTTACTGGGGCTATTTCTCCCATCAATGATATAATTTCCTGTGCTTTAGCCATATTTTTAATCCTCCCTGTGAAATAAATATAAATATAAAAAAACCCTGCTCTCAGGAGAACAAGGTTGATAATCTGGTGGGCCCACCAGGATTCGAACCTGGGACCAACCGGTTATGAGCCGGTTGCTCTGACCAGCTGAGCTATGGGCCCTTCAAAAATTATTATAACTTTGTGACGACAGAAATAATTATATGATATATAATAACTGAGGTCAAGAGTTTAAAAGTATTTTTTTCTGCTTTTTAAGCAGATAAAATGAAGTTTACTCCTGTTTACTCCTGTTTTCGCATATTTAAAGAATTAATCTAAATAATCCTTTAGTTTTTTACTTCTGCTTGGATGGCGAAGTTTTCTTAATGCTTTAGCCTCAATCTGTCTAATTCGTTCTCTGGTAACACCAAATTCTTTTCCTACTTCCTCTAAAGTTCTTGGGCGACCATCTTCAATACCAAATCGCAGTTCTAACACTCTTTTTTCTCTGTCTGTTAGTGTATCCAGAACTCCATCCAGCTGTTCTTTTAATAAAATATATGAAGCAGCAGATGCAGGAGCAGGAGAATCTTCGTCTTCTATAAAATCTCCCAGGTGGCTGTCTTCCTCTTCTCCAATAGGAGTTTCCAGTGATACAGGTTCCTGAGCTATTTTCATAATTTCTCTCACTTTTTCTGCAGATATACCCATCTCCTCACCAATTTCCTCTGGTTTGGGTTCACGGCCTTTTTCCTGCAGAAGCTGTCTGGAGACTCTGATTAATTTATTAATAGTCTCAACCATGTGTACTGGTACACGAATGGTTCTGGCCTGATCTGCGATAGATCGGGTAATTGCCTGTCTTATCCACCATGTAGCATAAGTGCAGAATTTATAACCTTTTGTAT
>CAZLIW010000148.1:0-5588 GCA_964559325.1 uncultured Halanaerobium sp.
TAATGATGGATATACAATCAGTGTAACAAATACTCCAATGCTTATGACTAACTATATTATGAATGAAGAGATAGTATATCATATTGATATGCTTGATCCTATCGCAAATATCGTAACAGATCCTGGTGTTATGGTTGTGCCAGCAGATAGCCCATTTGATACAATGGAAGAATTTATGACATATGCAGAAGAGAATCCTGGAGAAGTTACTGTTGGTCACTCTGGTGTTGGTGGAGATGACTTTTTCTCAATGTTAATTCTGGAAAGAGAAACAGGTCTTGACTTCCAGCTTATTCCTTTCACAGGTGACGGACCTTCATGGCAGGCAGCTATGGGTGGAAAAATTGATGCAAGTAGTAACAACGTAGGTATCACATATCCACAGGTTAAAGAAGGTAACTTAAAGGCACTTGCTGTTTATTCTGAAGAAAGAATTGACGCACTGCCAGACGTTCCTACAATGAAAGAATTAGGATATAATGTTGTTGCAGGTTCTTCACGTGGTATCAGTGGACCTGAAGGTATGCCAGAAGAAGCAGTAGATACATTAATAGCAGCTGTAGAAGAAATGGCTAAGGATCCTGAATTTCAGAAGGCTGCAGCAGATAGAGCTATGAACCTTGATATTAAAACCGGTGAAGAGTACTGGAATTATCTAGAAACTCAGTCAGAAATTTATGGAGAAATCTGGGAAAACGTTAAAGATCAGTACCAAAACTAAATAGATTTATTAGATATTGAATATAAATATAGTTAATTAAGACATAAGAATAGAAGGGGTGAATTTCATCCCTTCTATTTTTTAAAAGGAAGGTGACAATTGTCGTGAAAATGTTTAAAGCATTATGGAAATATTTTTTAACTGCTGCTTTGGTTTTAACTATGGCTGGAGTTTTTTATAGTAGGACCGGCAAATTACCCAGTATGGCTAAAAGATTTCCTATTATTTTGATTTATATAATTGTATTTTTCACTATTTTAATGCTGGTGGAACAAATTTTGAAATTTGTTAATAAGGATAAACCAAAAAAGAAGAAAAAGAAAAATAATGAACCTGAATGGGAAGATGCGGTAGGAGAAATTAACTATTTAAAGGCATTTATATTTGCGGTCATGATTGGAGTTTATGTTTTCACTTTAAAAAGTCTCGGATATTTTATTGTTACACCAATTTTTATCGTGGTTGCATTTATGTATTTGAAATCAACAAGTTTAAGAAATTCAATTCTTATAACATTAGGATTCAATCTTTTTGTTTATCTGGTATTTGTTAAGTTTTTAAATCTACCTATACCGATGGGTATTCTTTCGTAGGAGGTATAAATTGAAATGATAATTGATAATATTTTATTTGGACTTACCAATGTACTACAGCCTTTTAATTTGCTTTTAATTGCTCTCGGTACAAGTATCGGTTTATTTGTTGGTTCAATGCCGGGATTATCCGCTACAATGGCTATTGCGATACTGCTGCCTTTAACCTTTGGTCTTGATCCAGCAGCAGGTATCAGTATGCTTGCATCATTATATATGGGAGCTATGTATGGAGGATCAATTGCTGCTATACTTTTAAAAACACCTGGTACACCTGCAGCAGCAGCGACAATTATGGATGGTTATCCGATGGCTCAAAAGGGATATCCTGGTAAAGCATTTGGAATATCATTAACATCTTCATTTATTGGTGGTATGATAAGTGCACTTGTGCTTTTAACTGTTGCACCACTTTTAGGAAAACTGGCACTTGAATTTGGCCCTGTGGAACTATTTGCAGTAGCTGTGCTGGGTATGACTATTATCGGTTCTTTAGTCAGAGGTTCTACAGTTTTAGGTCTTTTATCCGGTTCTATTGGTTTACTGTTAGCTTTAATTGGTATGGACCCTACAACCGGTACACCGAGATTTACTTTTGGTAATATGTACCTATTTTCTGGAATTCCATTTGTTGTTGCACTTATTGGTTTATTTTCTATTCCTCAGGCAATACATCTAATAGAGCAGAAGTCTTCAATGAATACCGGAGAAATTAATCCGATTGAAGATAAAATGCTGCCAACTTTTAAAGAATTTAGAAAATTAATTGTTACAATTTTGAGATCTTCTGGAATTGGAGTAGTTACTGGTTTGATTCCAGGTACAGGGGGAGACACTGCCTGCTGGTTTGCATATAATGAGGCAAAGAGGTGGGCCAAAGATAAAACGGGATTTGGCCAGGGGAGGCCGGAAGGTATCGCTTCAGCAGAGGCAGCTAATAATGCTGTTGTTGGTGGTGCCCTGATACCAACTCTGACACTTGGTATACCGGGAAGTTCATCTACCGCTGTATTAATAGGTGGACTTATGGTACACGGTATTTTACCTGGTCCAACTCTGATGACAGAACATGCTGATGTAACATATACATTAATATGGGGACTATTTTTTGCTAATATATTTATGTTTATAATTGGTTTAATGTTTACAAGAGCAACAATATATGTAACAAAAATTGATAATAAAGTTATTGCACCACTGATTGTTGTACTTGCTGTTGTTGGTTCATTTGCAATCAATAATAGTTTTTTCGATGTTATATTAATGTTTCTCTTTGGAATACTCGGATATTTTATGAACAAAATAGAAATGCCGACTGCTCCAATGGTAATAGGTTTGATTTTAGGTCATATGTTTGACACAAGCTTAAACCAGTCACTTTTAATGAGTAGGGGATCATGGATGATCTTTTTGAGAAGTCCAATTTCTGCGATTTTACTTACACTTGCACTATTTTCTGCACTACAATCAACACCCCTATTTGGGTTAATCATTAGGACTTTCAAGAAAAAGGTGCTGAATAATAATTAGTAAAGGAGTTAGATGATGAGCAAAAGCAAAAAGAAAACAAAAATTGAGATCAATCAGACATGGTGCAAAAGTTGCGGCATATGTGTGGACTTTTGCCCAACAGACGTATTAGAATTAGATATCACAGGCAAACTAAAGGTAGTGGATGCAGATGCATGTATCAGCTGTATGCTGTGTGAACTGCGCTGCCCGGACTTTGCAATAGAAATAGTGGAGGAGGATTAAGTATATGAAAGAAGCAGTAATAATGCAGGGTAATCAGGCAGTAGCCGAAGGAGCACTGGCAGCAGGAGTAAAATTCTGTGCCGGATATCCAATTACCCCTTCAACAGAAGTAATAGAAATACTTTCAGAAAAGCTGCCTTCTCATGGTGGAAGATTTATACAGATGGAGGATGAGCTGGGAAGTATAGGAGCAATAATAGGAGCATCAGCAGCAGGAAAAAAATCAATGACAGCAACAAGTGGACCTGGATTTAGCCTGATGCAGGAGAACTTAGGTTATGCAGCAATGGTAGAGCTGCCGATAGTAATCTACAATGCTCAGCGGGTAGGACCATCAACAGGTGGAGCCACAAAACCACATCAGGCAGATATAATGCAGGCCAAATGGGGTTCACATGGAGATAGTCCTCGTATAGCAGTAATGCCCGGCTCAGTAAAAGAAGCATATGAGATAACAATTAAAGCATTCAATCTGTCAGAAAAATACATGGTGCCGGTAGTAATCTTAATGGATGAGCTCCTGGCACATATGAGAGAAAGTATAGTTATACCGGATAAAGAAGATTTAGAAATAGTAGACAGAAGGAAGGATGCACTACCTGAAGACGAATACCTTCCCTATAAGATAGATGAGACAGGCTTACCGGTACTGCCGCCATTAGGTGGAGGCTACAGGTACAATATATCCGGCATGATCCACGGAGAAGATGGAATACCGGATCTAACACCATCAACAATAGATGACAATGTAAGAAGAATCAACTCCAAGCTGGAAAGATACTATGATGATATAGTAATGATGGAGAACGAGAAAAACGAAAAAGCAAAAATAGCCCTCTTTACATTTGGTTCAACCACTAGACCGGCAAAAGGAGCTATCAAAAAAGCAAAAGAAGCAGGAGTAGAAGTAGAGCTTATAAGGCCGATAACAATCTGGCCGTTCCCGGAAAAAGAGCTCAAAGAAATAGCAAAAAGAGTGGATAAGATAATAGTGGCAGAGATGAACTTAGGCCAAACAGCAGGACTGGTAAAACAGGCTGTAGAAGGAAAAGCAGAAGTAATACAGCACAACAGAGTAGACAGTGGACACATAAGTGTAGAAGAACTCTACGAGAAAATTATGGAAGTAAGTTCATAAGGAGGATAAATAAATGAGCAAATTGGACAATTTACTGAGAACAGATCAGATGCCTCATTTTGCCTGTCCGGGATGTACCCATGGTACAGCCTGGAAATCCATGCTGAAGGCTGTAGAAGATCTGGGCTTAGATCAGGATAAAACAGTGATGGTATGTGCAATTGGATGTGCGGGAAGACTGCCGGTATATTCTGATTTTCCATCAATAAGAACCCCACATGGGAGAGCACTAAGTTATGCAACAGGAGTAAAACTTGCCAATCCAGACTTAAATGTAATAGTATTTATGGGAGATGGAGATGCAGCAGCGATAGGCGGCAACCATTTAATTCATGCAGCAAGAAGAAATATAGATATAACAGCAGTAGTAGCAACAAATGAAATATATGGTATGACAGGTGGCCAGTATGCACCGACAACAGAGGGAGGAAGATTTGCCTCTACAGCTCCATTTGGAATGACAGAAAACCAGATGGATGTATGTAAGCTGGTAGAAGGAGCAGGAGCAACCTTTGTTGGACGTGGAGATGTCTACCATGTAAGAGAGCTGAAGGATTTAGTGAAGGCAGGAATAGAGCACAAAGGATTTTCATTAGTTGAGATATTTACCACCTGCCCCACCCATTTTGGCAGAAGAAACAATATGAAACAGCCGTCCAAACTGGTAGAACATCTAAAAGATCTGACAGTAACCAAAAAACAGGCAGAAAAGATGACAGAAGACGAGCTTAAAGGTAAGCTTCTGCGAGGTATACTGGTAGATGAAGATAAGCCGGAATATGTAGAAACATATGACAGACAGACCGGTTTTAAAGAAGAAGGTGATGGATAATGAATTTAAAAGATCTTGAACAGTTAGAGATAAGATTCAGCGGTTCAGGAGGTCAGGGCCTTGTACTGGCAAGTATAATTTTTGCCGATATCCTGACAGCCTCCGGCTATAATGTAATACAGGGAGAATCTCACGGTATAGAAGCACGTGGGGGAGCCAGCAGAGGAGAAGTAATAGCAAGTAAGGAAGAGATTACAGACCTTGCCGTAAAAACTCCGGATATATTTGTAGCCCTATCACAGCAGTCATGTAATAAATATTATGCTGATGTAAAAGAAGATGCTCTGGTAATTTTAGATTCATTTTTGATAGAGGATATACCGGAGATCAATTCTAAAAACCTTTATTTGATTCCATTTACAAAAGAAGTAAAGGAAGAGCTGGGGACAATACTGCCGACAAACATAGCTTTTATAGGTGCAGTAGCAGAGCTGACAGATATAGCAGATCTAGAAGTATACAAAAAAGCAATTAAGGGAAGAATTCCTAAAGGAACAGAAGAAGTAAACATGAAAGCCTTTGAGCTGGGTATGGAGCTTGCCAAAAAGG
>CAZLIW010000149.1:0-5584 GCA_964559325.1 uncultured Halanaerobium sp.
ATTATGCAGTTATACTTCCTCTACTGGCTGCTGCACTTGCAGCTGAACGTTCTGCCAGTTTAAGCGGACTTAAGTCAGCTTATTCTCCAGAATATTTTAAGCGTTTTTATTGATTTGACAGGCTTCATCGAAGATTTATTATTTCAATTTTGTTCTGTATTAAATTGGTAATACACACTTTTATTTGCTTGACTTTTCAAGCTTTTATGTTATAATTAAGGCAATAAAATATAATTGGGAAGGAGCGATTTTCTTAATGACAAAATATCAGTGCACTGTGTGTATGTATATTTATGATCCTGAAGAAGGTGATCCTACAAGCGATATCGAACCTGGTACAGCTTTTGAAGATCTCCCAGAAGACTGGACCTGCCCTGAATGTGGAGTAGGTAAAGATATGTTTGAGCCTCTTGACTAATTTTTAGAAAAATAATCTTTAACAGCTGGGGTTTTTAAACCCCAGTTTTCCATTATTAAATAAGATTCTGCATTCTTTACTTTTAAGTACTCATATAGTATAATTAGCACGAAAGTTTATAAATAATATGCCGGTTTTTTGTTTATAGGAGGTATTATATATATATGAAGCAATTTGTCGTAATTGGTCTGGGAAGATTTGGTGCAAGTGTTGCAGAAACCCTTGCTGATAATGGATATGATGTACTGGCAATAGATAAAGATGCAGACAGAGTACAGTCAATTGCAGATATAGTTACACATGCTGTAGAAGCAGATGCTACCGATGAAGAAGCATTAAAAACACTCGGAGTCAGAAATTTTGATGTAGCTGTAGTTAGTATTGGTGATAATGTATCTGCTAATATACTCTGCACCTTGATTTTAAAAGAACTGAACGTTCCCTATGTAATTGTTAAAGCTCCAGATTCACTGCATGGAAAAGTTTTAACAAAGGTTGGAGCAGATAGAGTTGTCTACCCTGAAAGAGATATGGGAGCCAGAATAGCAAATAATTTAATTTCTTCTAATGTTTTGGATTATATAGAATTTGCTCCCGAATATGGTGTTGTTGAAATACTTGCCTCAGAAAAAATGATAGGTAGAACACTGGGAGAACTTGCTCTGCGAAGTAAATTTAATGTCAATGTGATGGCTATTAAAAGAGGCCAGGAGCTTTTTATTTCACCGGGGGCAAATGATAAAATATTAGAAGAAGATAGATTGGTTGTAATGGGCAAAAATGAAAATCTGGAACAGCTGAAAAGTTTTTAAATAAGCAGGAGTGATTTAATGTCTCAAAAAATTAAAAAATATCATATTATAACATATGGCTGTCAGATGAATGTACATGATTCAGAACTGCTGGCAGGTATGTTGGAAAATATAAATTACAGATATACTTCAGAACTGGAAAACGCAGATATAATTCTCTTAAACACATGTATTATTCGAGAAAATGCTGAACTAAAAGTTTATGGTAAACTGGGTGAACTAAAGCAGTATAAACGCAAAAATCCTGATCTTATTATTGGTATTGGCGGATGTATGATGCAGCAGGATGATCCTGTAAAAGAAATATACAAAAAATATAAGCATGTTGATTTAATTTTTGGAACTCATAATATTCATCATGTCCCTGAATTAATAAGAGAAATAGAAAAAAATAGAAATAGAATTGTAGAAGTCTGGGATGAAGCAGAAGGGTTAATTCCTGATCTGCCTTCAAAAAGAGATTCTAACTATTCAGCCTGGATATCGATTATTCAGGGTTGTGATAATTTCTGCAGTTACTGTATAGTTCCATATGTTCGCGGTAGAGAGAGAAGCAGACCGCTAAATTCTATAATATCTGAAGCAAAAAAACTTGTAGATGATGGTGTGCTGGAAATTACTCTATTAGGCCAAAATGTAAATTCTTACGGAAATGACCTTGATAAAAAAATAGATTTTCCAGATCTGTTAACAGAATTAAATAAAATAGAAAACCTCACGAGGATAAGATTTATGACTTCACATCCGAGAGATTTATCCAGCAAGCTAATCGACAAAATTAATAGCCTGGATAAAGTATGTGAACATATACATTTACCTGTACAGTCAGGAAGTAATAGTATTCTAAAACAGATGAATAGGGGATATACCAGAGAATATTACCTTTCTCGTATAGAAGAAATAAAAAATAAACTACCAAATGCATCTATATCAACTGATTTTATTGTAGGTTTTCCTGGTGAAAACAAAGATGATTTTGAAGACACCCTAAGCCTGGTGGAAAAAGTCCAATTTGATATGGCATATACCTTTATTTATTCACCCAGAAAAGGAACACCTGCAGCAGAAAAAAACAATCAAATTCCAAAAGAAATAAAAAAAGAGAGGCTCAATAAGTTAATGGATCTTCAAAACCGAATTAGTTATCAGAAAAACCAGCAACTCATCGGAAAAAAACTGAAGATTTTAATCACAGGAGAAAGTACCAACAACCCGGAAAAATTGGAAGGTCGAAGCAGAACTAACAAAATATGTTTTGTGGATAAAAATAAAAATCTGATTGGGAATATTGTTGAAGTGGAGATAAAAAATGCAAAAAGCTGGACACTGGAAGGTGAAGTCCTTAATATATAAGAAATTATCAAAACCTGAGGGGATTATACTTTCAGGTTTCTATTCTTTTAGAAGTTGGAGTGATTATTTTGTCAGATTTAACACCTATGATGCAGCAGTATAAAAATATAAAAAACAAATATCAGGATGCAGTACTATTTTTTAGACTGGGAGATTTTTACGAAATGTTTGGAGAAGATGCAGAGACTGCAGCTAAAAATTTAGATATTGCCCTAACTTCTCGCAATAAAGGAGGAGGAGAAAAAATTCCTATGGCAGGTGTGCCTGCACATTCTTCTGCCTCATATATTTCAAAATTAATTAAAAAAGGATTTAAAGTTGCAATATGTGAACAGCTTGAAGACCCTTCTGAAACCAGCGGAATAGTAAAAAGAGATGTAATTAGAGTAATAACACCTGGTACTGTTATAGAAAATGAAATTTTAAAAGAAAATGAAAACAATTATCTTTCTGCTGCAGTAAGCTATCAGGGAAAAATAGGTTTTGCATATACAGATATATCTACCGGTGAATTTCTGATAACTGAATTCCCGGGAAAAGATAAGGAAAAGCTAATAGATGAAATCCACCGTATAATACCACAGGAAATATTAATAGATACAAAAACTAAAAATAATATTAATCTGGATCAGCTGCAAAATATATATAAATTTTCCAGTAATGAATGTAGAAATAAAGATTATAAATATCTAAAAACAGAATTAACTGAACATTTTAATGTTCAGTCTCTGGAAGGATTTGGATGTGCTGATATGGAAGCAGCAGTATACGCAGCCGGACAAATACTTCTTTATCTAAAAGAAACCCAAAAAAGAAATATAAAACACTTAAATAAAATGCAGTCATACCATCTGGAAGATTATATGGTCCTTGATGCAGCAACACGCAAGAATCTTGAGTTAACTTCAACAATTAGAGATAACAAAAAATCAGGATCACTTATATCTGTTATTGATAAAACAATTACTTCTATGGGCGGCCGTAAAATTAAAAAATGGATAAATCAGCCACTGATAAAAAAGAAGAGAATTATTGAGCGCCTGGATGCTGTTAAAGAATTAAAAGATAATTTTATAGAATTACAAAATTTAAGAAAAAAATTTGAAGATATCTATGATTTAGAAAGAATCATGAGCAAAATAACATATCAATCAGCAAATGGCAGAGACCTGGCAGCACTAAAAAATTCTCTTTTTAATCTTCCTGAAATAAAGCAGAAACTCAAAAATTTTGATGCTGAATTAATAAAATCAATTACTAATAAATTTGATTCTCTTACTGATATATATGAACTAATTGATAATTCTATTGTAGATGAGCCTCCTACAACTATTACCGAAGGTGGAATAATAAAAAAAGGTTTTAATAAAGAACTTGATAAATTAAAAAAACAGGTGAGTGATGGTAAAGAATGGATAACATCTCTGCAAAAAACAGAGAGAGAAAAGACCGGTATTTCATCTTTAAAAGTAGGTTTTAACAAAGTTTTTGGTTATTATATTGAGATTACAAACTCAAATTTAGACAGTGTTCCTGAACATTATACAAGAAAACAAACCCTAAGCAACAGTGAAAGATATATTATTCCTAAGCTAAAGGAAAAAGAATCTCAGGTATTAGGTGCAGAAGAAAAAATGAATGAACTTGAATATAAACTTTTTGTTGAAGTAAGAGAAAAAATAGCAGAAGAATTTGCCAGAATAAAATCAACTGCAGATATAATTGCTAAAATTGATGTTCTTCTATCACTTGCTGTAGCTGCTATAGAAAATAATTACATTAGACCTGTAATAAACGATAATAGTTATGTAAATATAAAAAATGGCAGACATCCGGTTGTAGAAAAAATGTTTAATGAACAATTTGTTCCTAATGATACTATACTTGATCATAAAAATAATAGATTTATTATCATTACAGGTCCAAATATGTCTGGAAAATCAACTTATATGCGCCAGGTTGCTCTAATAGTGCTGCTGTCCCAAATTGGAAGTTTTGTTCCTGCAGAAGAAGCAATTATAGGTCTCAGTGACAGAATTTTTACCAGAGTAGGAGCAAGTGATGATTTAACAACCGGTCAGAGTACATTTATGGTAGAAATGAATGAAGTAGCTAATATTGTCAACAACAGCACAGAAAAAAGCCTGATTATTCTCGATGAAGTAGGAAGAGGTACAAGCACTTATGACGGTGTCAGTATAGCCTGGGCTGTCAGCGAATATATTAATAATCCGGATCGTATTGGTGCACGAACACTTTTTGCAACACACTACCATGAACTGACACGGCTTGAAGATGAATATGAAGGTGTTAAAAACTATAATGTGCTGGTTAAAGAAGATAATGCCGGGGTACACTTCCTTCACCGTATTGTTGAAGGCAGATCAAGCGACAGCTATGGAATAGAAGTAGCTCGACTTGCCGGTCTTCCCGATGAGATAATTATAAATGCCCAAAAAATTCTGGAACGACTAGAAAAAAATAACCAGACTCCAATAAGAAAGCTGGAAAAACCGACTGAAAATAAGAATATTAAACAGATGCAGCTTTTTTCTGAAGATAATCCTGTAATAGAAAAACTGCAGAAAAAAGATATTATTAATATGACTCCAATGGAAGCTATGAATTTTCTGTACAATTTAAAACAGGAATTAAATGATAAGGAGAATTAAAATGGGTATAATTAAACAGCTCCCACAAAATGTTGCCAATCAAATATCTGCTGGAGAAGTAGTTGAACGTCCTGCTTCAATCGTTAAAGAATTAATAGAAAACTCTATTGACGCTGAAGCAAATAAAATAGAAGTCAACATTTCTGAAGGAGGAAGAGAAAAAATACATGTTAAAGATAACGGTACGGGTATTCTTCCTGAAGATATGGAAATGGCTTTTTCCAGATATGCAACAAGCAAAATTGAAAATATAGATGATCTTTACTCCCTTTTTACACTCGGCTTTAGAGGAGAAGCACTTTCCAGTATATCTTCTGTTGCAAAAATAA
>CAZLIW010000150.1:0-5544 GCA_964559325.1 uncultured Halanaerobium sp.
CATGGTGTAAGAAGATATGGATTTCACGGTACATCACACAGATATGTAGCCAAACGTGCATCTGAAATGCTTAAAAAATCTCTATCTGAGCTGAGAATTATTACATGTCATTTAGGTAATGGAGCAAGTATTGCGGCTGTAAAAAATGGCAAATCAGTGGATACAAGTATGGGTCTAACTCCTTTAGAAGGACTTGTTATGGGGACCCGCTGTGGTGATATAGATCCAGCAATTGTTCCCTTTATAATGGAAAAGGAAAATTTATCTGCTTCTGAAATGGATACTATAATGAATAAAGAAAGTGGTCTATATGGGGTTTCTGGAGTGAGCAGTGATTCTAGAGATGTAGAAGAAGCAGCTGAATCTGGAAATCACAGAGCTAAAATTGCACTTGAATTATTTAATTATCGTGTTAAAAAATATATTGGAGCTTATACAGCTGCCATGGGTGGTGTTGATGCCATAGTATTTACTGCCGGTATTGGAGAAAATGCTATTGAAACAAGAGAGAAAATAATTTCAGGACTTGAATATATGGGAATAGAATTTGATAAAGATGCTAATAACTGCCGCGGTAAAGAAGTGGTAATTAGCAGCAAAAGTTCTAAAGTGAAGGTTATGGTTATTCCAACCGACGAAGAGCTGGTTATTGCCAGAGACACAAAAGAAATTGTTGAAGAATAAATTGCCGTCATTTAAGTTTTTGCTTGACAGTTATCTCTCCATTTTATATAATTAACTGTGGCTATTTACAGGGGTGATTAAATTGTATATAAACCTCAGTGATTTAAAAGACACTGGTGCTTGCAAACATGTAGTACTGGATTTCGAATTTAATGACTTCAAATATCAGGATAGAGAGATCGGAATTAAAAATCCTCTCCATCTTGATGCAGATATTTTTAATACTAAAGATTCTTTTCTAATACGCGGCAGTATGAAAGGTGAATTTATTTTGGAGTGCAGCCGCTGTCTAGAAAAGTATAATTCTGAACTTAGTTTAGAAATTGAAGAAGAAGTGCTTAAAGAAGAAATGGAAGATGCTGACGAACTTCATATTGCAGATATTATTAGAGATAATATTTTGTTGTCACTACCAATAAAAACTCTCTGTTCTCCAGATTGTAAAGGTCTGTGCCCACACTGTGGGCAAAATCTAAACAGAGGTGAGTGTGATTGTGAAGTTGAACAGGTTGATCCGCGTCTTGCAAAATTGAAAAATTTTTTTGATACTGAATGACTGAAGGAGGTGGGAGAGTATGGCTGTACCAAAGAAACGGACTTCTAAAACAAGAAAGCGTAAGAGACGTACACACAAGAAATTAACAGGCCCGACCCTGGTTGAATGTTCACACTGCCATTCTATGGTTTTACCTCATCGTGTTTGTCCAGATTGTGGACATTACAAGGGTGAAAAGGTGGTCAGCAAATAATTTAAGTAATTATGAGATAAAGCAGAGTAGCCTTGAAAAGGAGCTCTGCTTTTTTTCTCTTTTCAAACTTGCATTTGACCGCCGGTTGAGATATAATAATTTCCAAATGGAGTACTGAAATCTTAGCTCTCACTTGATTAGGAGGCGGAAGTATTGTACAGAATTGTTGTTGATGTTATGAGTGGTGATAATCCCCCCTCTGAACTAATAAAAGGAGCGGTAAAAGCCTGCAGTGAAGACGCTGATATAAGTTTGACCCTTGTAGGTAGATATGATATTATAAACCGAGGATTAGATAAATTAAAATATGACCATAAGCGGGTAAAAATTGTTTCTGCTGATGAAATTATTGAAATGGATGAATCACCAATAAGAGCTTTAAGAAAAAAGAAAAATTCTACAATAAATGTTGGCACCAATTTAGTTAAAAATTCTGAAGCTGATGCATTTATATCTCCTGGCAATACAGGTGCAGTTATGGCTGCCGGATTATTAAATATTGGCAGAATAAAAGGTATTTTGCGACCACCCATTGCCATTAATTTTCCATCTAGAAGTGGAAGTACACTTGTATTGGATAATGGCGCAAATACAGATTGCAAGCCAGAACATATGCTGCAGTTTGCATTTATGGGTCAGCTTTATGCAGAAAATATTTTGGAAATTAAAAACCCTAAAATAGGACTGTTAAATATAGGTGAAGAAAAAAGTAAAGGTAATAATTTAACTAAAGAAAGCTATCAGATATTTGAGAAGGATGACAGAATAAATAATTTTATAGGTAATATAGAAGGAAGAGATATATTTACAGAAAAATGTGATATAGCTGTAACAGATGGTTTTGTAGGAAATATTATATTAAAAACAACAGAAGGAGCAGCCTCATTTTTTCTTGATTTAATGAAAGAAAGTTTTAAAACAAATATTATAAGTAAAAGTGCGGCTTTTTTGTTAAAACCATATCTAAAAAATGTTTTGAAAAAGATAGATTATAGACAATATGGTGGAGCACCACTGCTCGGTTTGGAAGGAGTAGTTGTTATAAGCCATGGCAGTTCTGATGCCACAGCTATTTATAATGCAGTAAATGTTGCTCGCAAAGCAGTAAAAGAAAATATTGTTTCATTAATAAAAACAGAAGTAGATAACAAATAGGGAGTTGTATTTAGATGCAGTTTAAAACGGAATTAACCCAGTTGTTGGATATAGAGATTCCAATTATACAGGGAGGAATGGCATGGGTTGCTACAGGTGAGCTGGTAGCAGCGGTATCTGCAGCCGGCGGGCTTGGAGTTATAGGAGCTGGTAATGCACCGGCAGATGTTATAGAAAAAGAAATTGATAAAGTTAAAGAATTAACAGATAAACCGTTTGGTTTAAATATAATGCTTCTTTCTCCATTTGCAGAAGATATAGTGAAACTTGCTTTAAGAAAAAATGTGCCTGTAATAACAACTGGAGCAGGGAATCCCGGAAAATATGTTAAGATGTTTCAGGAAAATGGAAGTAAAGTTATTCCTGTTATTCCTTCAGTAGCATTGGCAAAAAGAATGGAAAGATTAAATGTTGATGCAGTTATAGTTGAAGGAACAGAAGCGGGAGGACATATTGGAGAACTCACAACAATGACACTGGTACCTCAGGTTGTTGATGCGGTTGATATTCCTGTTATTGCGGCAGGTGGAGTTGCTGACGGACGAGGACTTGCAGCAGTACTTTCATTAGGAGCTGTAGGGGCACAGATAGGAACAAGATTTGTCTGTTCGGAAGAGTGTATTGCTTCAGAGCAGTACAAAAAGGCTATTTTGAAGGCTAGAGATAGAGATGCTGTTGTGACAGGAAGAAGCACCGGTCATCCTGTCAGAAATTTAAAGAACACCCTTACTAGAGAACTTGATGCTCTTGAAAAAAAATGTGTTGATCCAAAAAAAATAGAAGAAATTGGATCGGGAAAACTCAGGGAAGCGGTTATTGAAGGAAATGTGGATCACGGTAGTGTAATGGCAGGACAGATAGCCGGTATGATAAAAGATATCAAAACAGTTAAAATGATTTTAGATGAAATAACCGAAAGCTGTGCAGAAGTTTTAGAAGAAAAATTAAATTTAATAAATTAATTTGATTTTTAAATAGTTATAAAAGTTATGTAAATTATATGAATAGAATTTTAAGATTTGTTCAATTTAAAGGAGGGAATATGATAGATATTTCTGGAAAAAAAGCACTGGTCACAGGAAGTTCCCGTGGAATTGGTGCAGAAATAGCTAAAAAGTTAGCTAAAGCTGGAGCAGAAGTAGTTATTAATTATGCCAATTCTAAAGATAAAGCCGATAATGTTAGAAATACAATTGAAAAAGATGGCGGTAGAGCTCATGTTATTCAGGCAAATGTTTCCGATTTTGATGAAGCAAAAAAACTAATAAAAGAGAGTTACAAATTGATGAATGGTCTGGATATACTAATTAATAATGCTGGAATAACCAATGACAAACTTTTGTTAAGAATGAAAGAAGAAGACTGGGATAAAGTTATTGATATTAACCTGAAAGGTGTTTTTAACTGTACAAAACATGCAGCAAGATATTTATTAAAATCAGATTCTGGCAGAATCATAAACATAAGTTCTGTAGTAGCTTTAATGGGTAATGCAGGGCAGGCTAATTACTGTGCTTCAAAAGCTGGAATTCTTGGTTTTACCAGATCTAATGCACGCGAACTTGCAGGTAAAGGAGTAAGGGTTAATGCTGTGGCTCCCGGCTATATAATGACAGAAATGACAGAAGACTTAAAAGACGATGTAAAGGATATGATGCTTAATAATATACCGGCCGGTCGTTTTGGTAATGCTGAAGAAGTAGCAGATGCAGTTTTATTTCTTGCATCATCCATGGCTGATTATATAAATGGACAGGTTATAAATGTAGACGGTGGTATGTTAATGTAATAAAATGAGGGCAAGTGCGACGGGCTTGATGCACAAATGCTGAGCTGATCTTTTGTATTCAAAAGTGAACTTAGCGAAAGGAGGTGAACTTGATGAGTGAAGTTTTAGATAAAGTTATTGATATTGTTGTTGAAGAATTAGCAGTTGACAGGGATGAAGTAACTGAAAACTCTTCATTTATAGATGACCTCGGAGCTGATTCATTAGATGTGGTTGAATTAGTCATGGCATTTGAAGAAGAGTTTGATGTTGAAATACCTGATGAGGATGCGGAGAAAATCCGTACAGTAGAGGATGCTGTAAATTATCTTGAAGATATTCTTTAATAGATAATGTATGGATGGAGCTCCGCTTGCGGAGTTTTCATCCCTTTTTATTTTATTTTTAGGAAAGGTGAGAGTGAGATGGCGGAATTATTTAATGAGGATAAACTTTTAGAATTTGAAAAGAAAATTGATGTTAATTTTAACAATAAAAAATTAATACAGAGGGCTTTAACCCACAAGTCTTTTCCAAATGAAAACAGGTGTTTATCTCTAAAAGATAATGAGAGATTGGAGTTTTTGGGAGATTCTGTTTTGAGCCTGGCTATCAGTACTCATATTTTTAAAGAATTCCCGGAACATCCTGAAGGTGAGCTTGCAAAAATGAGAGCCGTCCTTGTAAGTGCACCAGTTTTAGCAGAACTGGCACAAAATTTAAGCCTTGGTGATTATCTGTTTCTGGGAAAAGGAGAAGAAATGACAGGTGGGCGAGAAAGAGATTCAATTTTGGCAGATACTATGGAAGCAATTTTTGGTGCTTTATACCTGGATAAGGGTTTTAAAGCTGCAAGTCAGTTAATAATTAAACTTTTTGCAGAAGATATAGAATATGCTGCTGAGGGTAAACATATTCAGGATTATAAAACAATGCTGCAGGAAGTTGTGCAGAAAGATGGAAATGATCGTCCTGAATATGAAGTTACTGATGAAAAAGGTCCTGATCATAATAAAACATTTGTGGTTGAAGTAATGTTAAATGAAGATAATTTGGGATCAGGACAGGGTTCAAGCAAAAAAGAAGCTGAACAGGAAGCAGCAAAAGTTGCTTTACACAGATTAAATAAGATATAATAATTTTTGTCCCTCCAAATTTGAAGAGTTTAAGGAGGGGCTAATTACATTT
>CAZLIW010000151.1:0-5540 GCA_964559325.1 uncultured Halanaerobium sp.
CTTTGTTCTGAACAGCTGTTATTTGCCCAGGTTACTGCTTCTAATTGTGAGGATATGATCAAAGAAGCGGAATTTTTGGTAGAAAATATTAGAAAAGATCTATATATTAAGATAACAGTTATTCCTGAAGGTATAAAAGCGATCAAAAAATTAAACAGTATGGGGATTAATACAACTGCAACAGCAGTGTTTTCTACCCAGCAGGCTGTAATAGCTGCTAATGCTGGAGCTGATTTTATTGCACCATATGTTAACAGACTGGATAATATAGAAGCTGATGGAGTAAGTGTGGTAAGAGACATAGCAGAGATGTTTAAAATACATAATATTGAAAGCAAAATAATTGCTGCAAGTTTTAAAAATGTAAATCAGGTTAAAAAATGCTGTCTTGCAGGTGCAGATACTGCTACAGTTAGTGCGGAATTATATGAGGAAGCTGCTGCACATCCTTTGACTGATGCAGCAGTAGAGCAGTTTAAGGCTGACTGGAAAAATTTATATGGTGATAAATTTATGTATCAATATTAATAATAAATATTTTCTAAGCAGTTCTTTAATAGGGACTGCTTTTTTACTATAGATTAATCTGAAATACTATAAAATTATTGATTTTATTATCATTAGGAAATATTTTTTAGATTTAATTTTGGAAAGGGTATTATAAAAAGACTTATTAATATAATTTGAAGAGGGGATGATTTCATTTAAATTCGATTTGAAGCTAAAAACAAAAATAACATTGTTGATAATTCTTATTTTAAATATCGTATTAATACTCGTTGGAGTTTTTACTGTTAATTATTTTAAAAATATACAAATATCGAGATTAGAAAAAAATGCAAAGGATATAGCACATTCTGTTGCTAACATACCTATTATTTCAAAAACTCTTCATGGAAATGGTGATATTGAGATAATTCAGGAAGTTGCTGAGAAGATCAGGCAGAAAACACAGGCGAGTTTTATTGTTGTAATTGATATGAAGGGTAAAAGATACTCACACCCCTTTGAAGATAGACTTGGCGAAAAAATTGTTGGTGGTGATGAAAAAAAAGTACTTCAAAATTCAGAATCATATTTATCACAGGCAGTTGGAACAATGGGCTTATCTCAAAGAGCTTTTGTTCCAATATTTTATGATAATAAACAGGTAGGTGCTGTCGTTAGTGGGATTTTGATGGATGAAATAAATCAGCAAATAGCAAATATGACTAATAAGATAATATTTGCACTTCTTTTAGGAGATATTTTGGGAATAGTTGGTTCAATTTTGCTGGCTCATAATATAAAGAAGAGTATATTTGGGCTTGAACCTCATGAGATTGCACGTATTTTAGAAGAAAAAAATGCAATTATTGATTCGATAAGAGAAGGAATTATAGCTATAAATAAGTATAAGGAAATATCTTTAATCAATAAACAGGCAAATTCTATTTTGAATGTTACCGAGGAAGTTAAAGGAGAGAACATATTAAATGTCATTCCAAATTCTGGATTACCAAGAATATTAAATTCAAAAGAGAGTGAATACAATAGAGATCATTTAATTAATGATACGATTGTTTTAACCAATAGAGTTCCTATAATTATTAATAATAAAGTAGTAGGTGCTGTGGCTTCTTTTAATAAAAAAAATGAAGTACAAGAATTAGCTCAAAGATTAACCGGAGTAAAAAAATTTGCTTCAGCATTGAGGAGTCAGAATCATGAGTTTATGAATAAGCTCCATGTAATTTCAGGTTTGATTCAACTAGAAGAATATTCTAATGCATTGAATTTAATAAGTAAATTTACTGCCTATAAACAGCAAATTTCCAGTTTAATTATTGAAAAGATAAAAAATAATGAGATAGCAGGTCTTTTATTGGGAAAAATTGATCGTTCAAAAGAATTAGGAATTAATTTAACAATTGATCCTCAGAGTTATTTAAAAAAAGATCATAATGTAGATTTAACAAATAGTCTAATAACTATTATTGGTAATTTAATAGAGAATGCAATGGAAAGCACTGAAAATCAGGAAGAAAAAGAAGTATATTTTGGAATATTTGAGAAAGAAAATAAATTATTATTAATAGTTGAAGATACAGGCTGTGGTTTTAATAATAAAATTAAGGATAAAATATTTGAAAGAGATTATTCAACCAAAAATAAATCTTCTGGTATTGGGTTATCATTGGTAAAAGAAAATATAAAGAGTTTAAAAGGGAAGATTAAAGTAGAATCAAAGATTAATAAAGGAAGCAGTTTTGAAATAACTATTCCACTTAATGAGGAGGAAAATTTATGATAAAAAATGATAAAAAAATTATTAGAGTAGGAATTATAGAAGATGATCCAATGGTATCTCTAATTAATAAGAGATATACTGAAAAAATTGATCAGTTTGTTGTCACAAAAGAAATAAATTTAGATAAAGGTATGGATTTTAATATAAAATCACTGAAAAAGCTCGATTTAATTTTATTAGATATTTTTTTGCCTAAAAAAAATGGCATTCAAATATTAAAAGAAATAAGAGATTTGGATGATAGTATAGATGTAATAATAATTAGTGCGTCAAAAGATATAGAACATATTGATAAATGTATGAAATTGGGTGTTATAGACTATTTAATTAAGCCTTTTACCTTAGAAAGATTTAAAAAAGCCCTATATAAATACTTAGATATTTCGAAGAAGTTAAATATGGGTGGGCAGTTAAAACAGGAGGAACTGGATAATTTAATAAATAAACAAAATTTATCTCTAAAAAAACATAAAAAAAATTTATTTTCTAATAAAAAGTTATCTCTGCCTAAAGGGTTAAGTAGAAAAACTTTAGACAAAATAATCAAGTGTTTAATTAAAAACAGTGAAGAAGATAGAGAAAAGAGATTATCTTCTTATCAAATAGCTCATTTAATAGGAATATCAAGAGTTACAGCTCAAAGGTATTTAAATTATCTTGAAGAGGAAGGAATAGTTGAATTAGAAATTGATTATGGAACTGTAGGTCGTCCTAAACACTTTTATATATTCTAATAAAGTTATTTAATTAAATTTTCTCCGTGAACATTATTTACAATATTTTAAATATATACAAATTATTGTAGAAATAATATTAGAGATGATAATATTAATACAAATAATTACAGGGGGGAATTTAATAAAATGTCAAATAATTTAAAAAAAGAAAAATCATTTTGGCAAACAAAAATTGCATATGGGTTACCTTTATTTGTTTATTTACCATTATTAATAATTGTATTAACCGCTACTTTTACAGAAATGCTGCCAAATAACATGGTTGGTGGCACAGCTTTTTTACTAGTTATAGCAGGTGGGCTTATTTATATTGGAGATAGAATTCCATTATGGAAAGATTGGTTAGGTGGAGGTCTTATTTTTGCTTTATTAATTGGAGGTTTAACTAATTATTTCAATATCCTACCAGAATCTTCTTATAAAGTTATTACAGGTTTTTATCATACGCCAACTAATATGCTAGTTTGGTGTATTGCTGCTTTAATAGCAGGAAGTATTCTTTCTATGCCTCGTTCTTATCTTGTAAAAGCTTTGCCTCTCTATTTACCGGCGATTATAGGCGGATTGTTATTTTCTTATATTTTCGCTTTTATTGGTGGAACTATTACAGGTTATGGTGGTTTTAAAGCAATGTTAACAATTGTAAATCCTATTCAAGGTGGTGGATTAGGAGCTGGTGCAATTCCAATGAGTCAGATATATTCTAAAGTTACAAATATTGGATTTGATCAGGTTTTTTCAATGTTAATACCTGCCGTAGTTGTAGGAAATATTGTAGCAATTATAATGGGATCGGTTTTAAATAGAATTGGTAAAATGAAACCAGAACTTACTGGTAATGGAGTTTTAATGCCAGCAAACAAGTGGAAACCTAAAGATGGAGTCAAGCAAAAAAAAGTTAAATTAACAGATGAAACAATTATTCAAGGATGGGTAATAGCTGTGACACTACTTGTAGCTGGTTATTCATTAAAAAATATTATTCATATTCATTATTTTGCGATTATGATAATTTTAACTTCTCTTGTAAAAATTTCAAATTTTTTACCGAATGAGGCTGAACAAAGTGCAGGACACTTTTATAAATTTGTTGCTACTGGATTTTATGGTCCTCTTTTATTAGGAGTTGGTTTAAAGCATTTTAAACTAGATATATTAATAGAAACTATAACACCGATTTATTTGTTACTTGCAATTCTAGCAGTTGGTGGTGCTGGTCTTGGAGCTGCTATTATTGGAAAATTATTTGGCTTGTATCCGATTGAAGCGGCATTAACTGGAGGACTCTGTATGGCAAATATGGGTGGTTCTGGAGATATAGCTGTTTTAGCTGGGGCAAAAAGAATGGAATTAATGCCTTTTTCTCAAATAGCTTCTCGTATTGGTGGAGCAATAATGCTATTGCTTGGACAATTAACTATCTCAATATTAGCTCAGTATTTATAAAGTTTAATATTTTAAAATTACATAATATATTAAATTTCAAATTATTTAGGACCCTCTGCTATTTCAAATCTAAAATAGCAGAGGGTTAACTAGATATTTTGAAGGGAGGTTTTTTTATATTTTTTCCTAATTTGAATAAAGAAGAAATATTTATTGGAGAAAATAAACATAAATTGAATAAATTTTTAAATAGATTTAATTTAAGATATGAAGATGATATTGAATATACAATAAATTATAAACAGGGGAATAAGATTATTGCCACTGGATCTATTAGTGGGCCAGTTATTAAATGTACTGCAGTCAATCCTGATTATCAAAATCAGGGCTTACTAAATAAGTTAATAACTGATTTGATTAAATATGAATATGATTTAGGGCATCATCACCTTTTTGTTTTTACAAAACCAATCTATCGCAAGAAATTTAAAGAACAGGGTTTTAAAGAAATTGAAACAATCAAAGATAAAATAAGCATGTTAGAATTTGGTCTTGAAGATATTAATGATTATAAGAATTATTTGCAGCAAAATTTAGATGAAAAGCAAATAAGTAAAAATAAGGTTACTGCCCTGGTTTTAAACTGCAATCCTTTTACTAAAGGCCATCAGTATCTGCTGCAAAAAGCAGCAGCAGAAAGTGATTTTGTTGTTGTTTTTGTGGTTAAAGAAGATAAATCACTTTTCCCTGCAGAAATACGCTATCAATTGGTAAAAAAGGCTGCAGCTGCTATCAGTAATGTAGAAGTTTTGAGTGGTGGAAACTATATAATTTCTTCAGCAACTTTTCCGTCTTATTTTACCCAGCAGGAAGAAGTTGCTTCAGTTCATGCAGAATTAGATTTAAATATTTTCGCCAAACATATTGCACCTGCAGCAGGAATTAACTGGAGATATGTGGGTGAAGAACCATATTGTAAAGTAACTAATCTTTATAATCAAAAAATGAAAAAAATTTTGAGAAAAGCAGGGATTCAAGTTAAAGAAATTAAGCGTAAAAAAATAGAAGGTAAGGCTATAAGTGCTTCTCATGTGAGAAAACTAATTAAAAATAATAAACTTAAAGAA
>CAZLIW010000152.1:0-5423 GCA_964559325.1 uncultured Halanaerobium sp.
AATTTTTATCCCGATTCAGACAGCAGAGACTTAAAAAAGGTTTTAAGCAATTTTTATAATATTGAAGAAGAAAAAATATTTATTGGAAATGGTTCTGATGAAATACTTGATCTTCTGCTGACATTATTTATAAATCCAGGTGATGAAGCAGTACAGGCAGATCCATCATTTATTAAATATGAACTTTCTGTTAGAGCAAGAGATGGAATCAGTGTTAAAGTGCCTCTGACAGATGACTATAAACATGATTTAGAAAAAATGAAAAAACAGGTTGGTGTAAGGACAAAAGTTTTTTTTCTATGTAATCCCAACAACCCAACCGGAACAGTCATGCCTGGTTCAGAAATAAAAAAGCTGCTGGATGAGCTGCCGGACGATATACTGCTGATAGTTGATCAGGCGTATTATGAATATGTAGAAACAGATAATTATTTTGATGGTACTGAACTGCTGGATGAGTATCCCAATCTTTTTATATTAAGGACATTTTCTAAAATTTATGGAATGGCCGGGATGAGGGTAGGTTATGGTTTTGGGAACCCGGAAATAGTTGATTATCTAAATCGCCTGCGCAGTCCATTCAATGTAAATTTACTTTCTCAAAAAGCAGCACTGACAGCTCTGGAATCACAGGAACATGTGGAAAAATGCAGAGACATGAATAATAGAGAAAAAAACTATCTTTACAGCGAATTGGAAAAAATGGGGCTTGATTATATAGAAACAGAAACTAATTTTATGATGATAAATGTAAAAAAATACTCTGATGTAGTATTTAAAGAGTTGATGAAAAGAGGAGTAATAGTGAGATCAGGAAGTGGACTTGGAATGGATAATTGGATTAGAGTGACAGTTGGCTGTCATGAAGAAAATCAAATACTGATAAAAAAGCTGAAAGAAGTTATTTAAAAAACAGGAATAATATTAAAAATATCAATAATATATGTTAAAAATATCAAAATGAAAAAATGTCAGCATAGAGCAGAAATTAGAAAAGTAAAATAGCGATAATCTAAAAGGGGGAGTTCTAAATGATTGCAGTTTTAAGATCAGGAGAATCAGAGAAGTGTTTTGAAAAAGTTAAAAAGGTTATAATAGATGCAGATTATGATATCCATGTTTCCAAAGGGGTAGAAAAAACTATTATAGGACTTGTTGGTGACAGAGATAATAGAGAAGATTTGAGGGATAAGCTCCTTACTTTTGACTGTGTAGAAAAAGTAATACTTATTCTGGATCCATATAAACTTGTCGGCTGGGATTTTAAACCGGAAAAAACAGTTGTTGACCTTGGAGATGGAGTAAAAATTGGTGGAGAAGAATTAACTGTAATGGCAGGCCCATGTTCGGTAGAAAGTAGGGAGCAGATACTGGAAACTGCCCGAATAGTAAAAAAAGGCGGTGCAAATATACTGCGCGGAGGAGCATTTAAGCCGAGAACATCACCATATTCTTTTCAGGGGCTGGGTGAGGTAGGTTTAAAATATCTGGCAGAGGCCAGAGAAAAAACAGGTTTAAAAATAGTAACAGAACTGATGGACTTAGAGCATATTGACCTCATTAGAGAATATACTGATATCATTCAGATTGGTGCCAGAAATATGCAAAATTATCCCCTCCTTAAAGCAGTAGGAAAACAGGATAAAGCAGTAATGCTGAAGCGTGGAATGTCAGCTACAATAAAAGAATGGCTTTTAGCGGCAGAATATATAATGTCAGAGGGTAATCAGCAGGTGATACTCTGTGAAAGAGGTATTAGAACTTTTGGTGAAGAAACCCGTAATACCCTGGATTTAAGTTCTATCCCTCTTGTCAAACAGCAGAGTCACCTTCCAATTATTGTTGATCCAAGCCACGGTACAGGAAGATGGCAGCTGGTTACTTCAATGGCCAGGGCTGCAGTAGCAGGGGGAGCAGATGGGCTAATGGTAGAAGTTCATCCTGAGCCAGAAAAAGCCCTTTCAGATGGTCCACAGTCGTTAAAACCGGAAAACTTTCAACTTTTAATGGAGGAAGTAGCTGTTATTCATCAATCTCTAAAAGGATTTAAAGAGAGAGAAGGGATGAAAAAATATTGAAAGAATTTAGAGAAACAGCAGTTATAGGGGTTGGTCTGATTGGAGGATCACTTGCTGCAGCTTTTAGAAAAAAATCTATTTCAGAGAAAATTATCGGGATAGATATAAATAAAGAAAATCTGATTAAGGCAGAGAAAATGAATATTATAGATGAAGGATATACTGAGATAAGAGGTCATCTTAATAATTCTGATTTGATTATACTGGCTGCTCCAATTTCTAATATACTTGATATACTTGATCATCTACCATATTGCGGAGAGAAAAAGCAGATAATAATTGATACAGGCAGCACTAAAAAAGAAATATTAAAAAATGCTGAAAATAAATTTTCAGAACAGGAAAACAGGATTTTTATCGGTGGACACCCAATGGCCGGATCGGAAAAATCAGGTGTAAAATTTGCTGATCCTGATCTTTTTACAGAAGCTCCATTTATATTAACTCCAGCTGTAGATACAGACAGTAAAATAGTAGAAAAGATTAAAAAAATGTTAGAAAAAATTGGCAGCAGAGTTTATATTATAGATGCTGAAGAACATGACAGATGTGCTGCTGTATTAAGTCATCTTCCCCATCTTGTTTCTGCAGTTCTTTTAAATACAGTCTGTAGTGAGAGGGAGAAAGAAAAATTATACAGACTGGCCGGAAGTGGTTTTCATGATATGACAAGAATTGCAGGTGGAAGTCCTGAACTTTGGCAGGATATTTTCTGGACAAATAGAGATAATTTAGAAAATCTGCTGGGAAAATATATTGAAAACCTGGAAAATATAAAAGAAAAGTTGAGTAAATATGATAAAAAAGGAGTTTATGAAATTTTAAAACAGGCAGCTGAAAATAAAATTTCTGTCAGAAGAGAAAGGAAGGATTGAAATTGTTTAAATATATTACAGCTGGAGAATCACATGGACCCGAAGTCACTGCAGTTATAAAAAGTCTTCCTGCAGGATTAAAAATAGACATAGATAAAATAAATGAAGATCTGTTTAGACGTCAACAGGGATATGGGCGTGGGGGAAGAATGGAAATAGAGAGTGATAGTGTTAAGATAACTTCAGGTCTCAGATCAGGTTTAACACTGGGGACACCGCTGACCATGAGGATAGAAAATAAAGATTGGAAAAACTGGCAGACTGTCATGTCACCTGATGGCCTTAATGAAGATGCAGAAATACTGACAAATCCGCGTCCGGGTCATGCTGACCTGCCGGGAGCTTTAAAATATAATTTCAGAGATCTGCGCAGTGTTCTGGAAAGAGCAAGTGCCAGAGAAACAGCGGCCAGAACAGCGGTTGGAGCCATTGCAAAACAGTTTTTAAAAGAAATGAATATTGAAATTTACAGCCATGTTGTTCAGGTAGGTACTATTAAATCTGACAGCTGGGCAGAAATCAAGAAAAAAGAAAAATCTGAAATAGAAACAGCTGAATATAAAGATTTAGCTCCAGAAAAAATAAAGAAATATTTTAAAAAAGTAGAAAAATCACCTCTCCGCTGTGGTATTGAGAATAAGACAGAAGAAATGATAGAGCTGATAAATTCCTGGCGGGCAGAGGGTGATTCGGTTGGAGGAGTATTCGAAATAATTGTAAGAAATATACCGGTAGGTGTTGGAAGCCATGTAAACTGGGATTATAAACTTGATTCAAGACTTGCTGGAGCACTTATGAGCATACAGGCAATTAAAGGTGTGGAGATAGGTGCTGGTTTTGATACAGCAGCCAGACCAGGTTCTAAAGTTCATGATGAGATTTTTTATAATAAAGAAAAGGGATTTTACAGAAAAACAAATAATGCCGGAGGGTTAGAAGGAGGAATCAGCAATGGAGAAGAGATTGTTCTCCGCCTTGCAATGAAGCCGATTCCCACTTTAGCCAAACCACTGCATACTGCTGATTTAATTACAAAAGAAGAAAGGCAGGCTGCAAAAGAGAGGTCCGATGTATGTGCGGTACCTTCAGCAAGTATAGTTGGAGAGGCAGTATCTGCAGCAGTAATCGCGCAAAGTTTCTGCAAAAAATTTGGCGGAGACAGCATGGGAGAGATCAAAAGAAATTATAAATCTTATCTTGAATATCTAAAAAATATTTAATATTTTACTTTATGTGATTTTTTTCATTTGTACCGGGTACGAAAAGGCCTTTTCGTACCCGGTACGCGCATGATATAATAAAAAAAGATGTTAATAAAGAATAAGAGGGGGAAGATAGATGAGTAAAGAACAAAAAGGTTATGAAGCAAAAAATGCCTGGCTTGAGATGGGAGAAGACGAAAGAAAAGAAGTATTTGCCTTTAACAAAGAATATGCTGATTTTCTGACAGAAAACAAAACAGAAAGAGAGTTTGCCGGTGCTTCTATTGAGAAGCTAAGGGAAGCTGGATTTAAAAATATAGACGAATATAAAGAGCTAAAAACAGGAGATAAAGTCTATATGGTTAACCGCTCAAGGGCTTTAATGGCTGCAGTGATAGGAGAAAAAGATCTGCAGGAAGGTTTGAAAATAGTTGGTGCACATATCGATTCGCCGCGCCTTGATCTAAAACCGAATCCTCTTTATGAAGACGGTGAACTGGCCATGTTTAAAACTCATTATTATGGAGGAGTAAAAAAATATCAGTGGGTTACAATGCCTCTTGCCCTGCATGGAGTTGTAGTAAAAGAAGATGGATCAAAGATAGAATTAAAGATTGGGGAAAAAGACGATGACCCGGTATTTTTTATCAGTGATGTACTGCCTCATTTAGGTAAAAAGCAGATGGAAAAAAAGATGAGTGAAGGAATAACAGGAGAAAAACTAAATGTTGTTATCGGCAGTATTCCCGTTAATGATGAAGATGCCAAAGAAAAAGTAAAAAATGCCTTACTTGATCATCTGGAAAAAGAATATAATATTACAGGTGAAGATTTCGTAAGTGCAGATCTGCAGATTGTTCCGGCATTTAAAACCAGAGATGCTGGCTTTGATAGAGGTCTGCTGGCAGGATATGGTCATGATGACCGTGTCTGCAGTTATACAGCTCTTGAGGCAGTTTTTGATATTAATAGTCCTAAATATACTGCTGCAATTTTGCTGATGGACAGAGAAGAGGTTGGCAGTATGGGCAGTACAGGTATGCAGTCACATTTCTTTGAAGATCAGGTAGCAGAAATGGTTAATCTTTACTATGATGATTACAGTGAACTTCTGCTGAGAAGAGTACTACAGAATTCTAAGGTATTATCTGCAGATGTAAATGCAGCCTATGATCCTGATTTTGCAGAAGTATATGCAGAACATAATTCTGCCTATTTAGGAAAAGGAGTTGTTATTTCTAAATATACTGGTTCCAGAGGCAAATCCG